>JAZDPM010000248.1:0-5862 GCA_043797725.1 Chloroflexota bacterium | reverse complement strand
CGCCAGAACTGCGGATCGCGGTCCCAGCCGAGGCGCCGTCGGTAGCCGCGCGTGCGGAGCCCGCTGATCGTCCGGTGGAGCCGTCTCGCCTGCGTGCGAGCGACGTTGATCAGGTTCATCGGCCCTCGGCTGCATCCCTGGCCCGGCGCCCATCGGTGGCGCCGGTCAGGACACAGTATCGCGGGTGACGGGCATCTTCCGATCGCCCGCGACGAGCGCGGGCCGGGGAGCTCGCCCAGGGCTCTTCCGCCCCATGCGGCCGCACGCCCGGCTCCTTCCGCCCGGTGCGGTACGATGCGCCGGGTCCGCCGCCCAGGCGTCGTGGCCCCCGGGAATCCGTCACCAACCCACCAGAGGCACCATGACCTTCCGCGCTCGCCCGACGACGCGGACCGGCCGCCGCAGCGGCCACGAGTCCGACGCCCGCCGGAACCTCTACTTCAACCTGGGCTTCGGCGCCGCCGTCGCCCTCGCGATCCTCCTCCTCGTGGGCGCCGGCGCCGCGAGCTGGTACGACGAGCACCTGGCCCCCGTCGCCGTGGTCGACGGCGAGTCGATCACGAAGGATGCCCTGCGCGAGCGCATCGCCGTCGAGACCTTCCGGCTCGACGTGCTGGAGTTGCGGACTCGCGAGAAGGTGACCGCCGGCAAGATGTCGCCGTCGCAGGGCCAGCAGCTCCTGACCTACATCTCCCAGCAGAAGGACCAGGTCGGCAGCCTGGCCTACGAGCGCGAGATCGACACGACCCTCCTGCTCCAGCTGGCCGCCGACCGCGCCGCCGAGGTGACGCCGGCCGCGATCGACGCCCAGGTCGCCAAGGACGCCACCACCCCCGAGAGCCGCCACTCTTTCGTGATCGCGGTCACGCCGGAGAAGGACACCGGCGCCGCCGAGCCCACCCCGGCCCAGAAGGACGCGGCGAAGAAGAAGGCCGAGGGCCTGCTGACCGACCTCAAGGCCGGCAAGACCTGGGAGGAGGTCGTCAAGGCCTCGGGTGACGCCGGCGCCGCCGAGACGAACGGCGATCTCTTCTTCATCGACAAGGGGACCACGTCTCCCGATGCGCCCTTCGTCGAGGCGATCTTCGCCCTGGCCGCGCCGGGCTTCACGGCCGTGATCGAGGGCGACGACGGGGTCTACCGGATCGGCCGGATGACCGAGGTCTCGGCGGAGCTCGTGGACCCGAACTACCTGAAGCGGGCGATCGAAGCCGGCGTCTCAGAGGCGTCCTACCGGCGCTCCGCGGGGTCAATCGTGGCCCGCGACGGGGTGGAGGACCAGATCATGGCCGAGGTCGTCGACAGGCCCTCGGAGCAGCGCCGGATCGTCGAGATGGCGATCGAGGACAACGGAGGCAGCCCAACGGCGCCCGGCGCCGTCCTCGTGAAGCACCTGCTGTACTCGCCCAGCAACGACCCGGGCGGCGCCGCCGCGCTGCCCGCCGACGACCCGGCCTGGGCAGCCGCGGAAGCCGAGGCGACGAAGGCCCACGACGACCTGAAGGCCGGGACGACGCGCTTCGTGGACCTGGCGCCCGGCGGCGACGACGCCACCTCGGCCGCCGCGAACGGATTCCTCCCGTACTTCGCCAAGGATGACCCGCAGACCCAGCTGGACACGGCGTTCGCCGACGCGATCTTCGCCCCGGGTCTCGTGCCCGGCCAGCTCCTCGCGCCGGTCAAGTCGTCCTTCGGCTGGCACGTCATCCAGTTCGTCACGAGCGAGGATCCCGTCGCCCGCTCCCAGCGGCTGGTCGCCGAGGCGAGCAAGCCCGGCGCCGATGTCGCGAAGCTGGCGGCCGAGAACTCGATCGCCGCCTCGGCCGTCGATGGCGGCGACCAGGGATGGATCGCCCGCTACCAGCTGGAGAAGGCCCAGGAGGACGCGATCTTCGCGACCCAGGCCAACGGCGTGTCGCAGGCGATCGCCGGCACCGGCCTCGTCTTCTACGTGGTGACCGAGATCACCACCCGCTTGCCGGACCCGGAGCAGGCGCAGACGCTGCGCGACAACGCCTTCGTCAACTGGTACCTGGGGATCAAGAGCGACGCGGAGCAGACGAAGATCGAGCGGCTCCTGGACACCTCCACCACCGGTTGAGCGGAGGGCCTTGTGCTCGATGCCCTTCTTGCCGAGGCGCGCCTGCGCTGGGGCCTGGACCCGGCGGACGGCCTTGCGGTGGTGCCCGCGGAGCGGCTGATCGCCGTCCCGCTGGAGCCGTCGCAGCCCGCGCTCCTGGTGCCGCTCGCCGTCCTGCGCACGGCGCCGCCGCCGGGTCCGCCGGTCCCGCTCCCCGGTCGCCACGGCCCCGCCGGCCGCGACGGCCTGGCCGTCCTGCGGCGTCTCTACCCGGCGGACCACCCCGTGGGGCGGTTCGGCGCGGACGGGGCCACCACCGTCGGTGCCCTGGCCGAGGCCGACCTGGCGGCCCCGCTCTACCTCGCCCCGGTCGCCCCGGAGCTGGCGGCGGCTTCGCCGTGGGGGATGCCCTGGATCTCGAACCGCCTCCGGCAGCCCGACGGTTGCCCGTGGGATCGCGAGCAGACCCACGAATCGCTGCGCAACCACCTTCTCGAGGAGGCCTACGAGGTCTACGACGCCCTCGCCGACGGCGCCACGCCGGAGCTGGCCGCCGAGCTCGGCGACCTCTGGCTCCAGGTGGTCCTCCACGCCCAGCTCGCGGCGGAGGCCGGCGTCTTCGACCTCGCCGACGTCCAGGCCGCGATCGCGGGCAAGATCGTCCGCCGCCACCCCCACGTCTTCGGTGACGCGGTGGTTCGCACGGCCACCGACGTAAACCGCCAATGGGAGCGAATCAAGCAGGCGGAGCGCGCGGCCGATGCAGCGACATCCGCCGCATCCGCCGCCGACGGGGAGCCGGCTCCGCGGCCGAAGAGCGCCCTCGAGGGGGTGAGCCGCTCCATGCCCGCCCTTGCCGCGAGCCAGGAGATGCAGGAACGCGCCGCGCACCTCGGCTACGACTGGCCCAGCGTCGACGGCATCCTGGCCAAGGTCGCGGAGGAGCTGGGCGAGCTCGCCGCCGCCGAAGGCCCGGCGGCCCGCGCGGAGGAGCTGGGCGACCTCCTCATGGTGGTCGTCAACCTTGCCCGCCACCACGACGTGGAGGCGGAGGCCGCCCTCCGCTCCGCCAACGACAAGTTCCGCCGGCGGTTCGGGATCGTGGAGCGTCTCGCCGCCGAGCGCGCCGTCGCCCTCCGGGATCTCACCTTCGCGGAGCTCGACGCGCTGTGGGACGCTGCGAAGGCCGAGCTGGCGGCGAAGGCCGAGCTGGCGGCGAAAGCGGAGCTGGCGGGCCAGAATGGGCCCGAGGAGGTGCGCTCATGACGATCGGCAACCGCGGCCCGGCCCTGCGCCCGTCGGGGCGCCGGCCGGACGAGCTGCGGCCGGTGACGATGACGCTGGGCGTCCAGAAGTGGGCCGAGGGCTCCTGCCGGATCCGGGTCGGCGACACGGAGGTCCTGTGCGCCGCTACGATCGAGGACCGGGTGCCGCCGCACCTGCGGGGCAAGGGGAGCGGCTGGGTGACCGCCGAGTACTCCATGCTGCCGCGTTCAACGGCGGAACGGACGATGCGCGAGGCGACGGCGGGCAAGATCGGCGGCCGGACCCACGAGATCCAGCGCCTGGTCGGCCGCTCCCTCCGGGGCGTGGTGGACCTGGGGCGCCTGGGCGAGCGCACGGTCACCGTCGACTGCGACGTCCTCCAGGCGGACGGCGGCACGCGGACGGCCAGCATCACGGGCGGCTACGTGGCCCTCGCGGCGGCCCTCATCACGTACGGCATGGAACGGCTGCTGGTGGGCAAGGTGGCCGCGGTCTCGGTGGGAATCCACGACGGCGTGCCGCTCCTGGACCTTGACTACGCGGAGGACCGGGTCGCCGAGGTCGACTTCAACGTGGTGGGCACCGACGCCGGGCACTACGTGGAGCTGCAGGGGACGGCGGAGGGGAAGGCCTTCTCGCGCGATGACCTGGGCATCCTGCTGGACCTCGCCGGCGGCGGCCTCACGACCCTCTTCGCGGCCCAGGCCGCGGTGCTCGCCACCGTGAAGCGGTGACCGACCGGCCCCGGGGCCCGGCCGACACCCGGCCACCCGAACCAGCGCCACTTCATTGACCGTCAGTCGATGATTCGTGCGTTGGCGTTCCCCCCGAACCCGCCGGACGTGGTCGCCGGCCCTGCGACCCGAGGCGTCGCGTCCCCGCGACATCTCTCCGCTTCCGGGCACCCGCTCGATCACGAGCCGCGTTGCCCGGTCGAGCACGAAACCATCCCGCGTGACGCCGCCGCGCGCCTCCGGGTCGCGGCCCGGACCCACCGCCGCAGGAATCATCGACCGTGAGTCAACGATCCGGTTCGGCATCGTCCTCGGAGGCGCCCTCCACGGGCTCTCCGCCCTCGCCCCGGGCGCATCGAATCCGGCCGTCGGCACCCCCCCGGCTCCTCGTCGCGACACGGTCGCGCCACAAGCTCGGCGAGCTGCGCGACCTCCTCCGGCTCGCCCGCGCCGAGCTCGTCGACCTCGACGACGTCGGGATCGTCGACGAGGTGGAGGAGACCGGGATGACCTTCGCCTCCAACGCGGCCCTCAAGGCGCGCTTCTACGCCCGCCGGTCCGGCCTCCCGACGCTCGCCGACGACTCCGGCCTGGAGGTGGACGCGCTCGGCGGCGGCCCGGGAGTCCGGACGCGCCGCTATGCCGGCGAGCAGGCCACCGACGCGGACAACAACGCCAAGCTCCTGGCGGCGCTGGCGGGTCTGCCGCCGGAGCGGCGCGGCGCGCGCTACCGCTGCGTGCTGGCGCTCGCCGTCCCGGACCGCGCCGGCCCCCGCGGCGGGCTGCCCGTCACGCTGGCCCGCGGCACGTTCGGGGGCCGGATCGGGACGGAGCCGCGCGGGTCGAACGGCTTCGGCTACGACCCGATCTTCGAGCCGGCCTCCGGGCCGCCCGGCGGCGCGACGGTGGGGGAGTGGCCGCCCGAGCGCAAGCAGGCGGTCTCGCACCGGGCCCGGGCCGCGCGCCGGATGGCACCGATCCTGGCTCGCGAGGGGTTCTGAGCGTGCGCGGCGACCGGCCGCGGACGACCCGCCTGCGGGCCCGCCGCGGCGGGGGTCTCGGTAGGGGTCGATGTGCAGCGGACGCGCAGGACGAGTAGCGGCCCGGCTGCGCCTATGTGAGTACAGGCACTTGCCTTCCCGGCGCCGGCCTTGCTAACCTTGACTCATGAAGCCAGGGGTAAAGGAACAACGCCGCCGCGGGTACGCCCGGGTGAGCGCGAAGCACCAGGTCACGCTTCCCATCGACGCCCTCCACCGGGCAGGCATCCGGACCGGTGATCGCCTGCGCGCGGAGGTGCGCGGCCCGGGTGAGGTCCTGCTGGTCCGCGACGTGGACCCGGTCGAACAGTTCAGCGGCATGCTGACCGACGTCTACCCGGCCGGCGTCCTCGACGAGCTTCGACGCGAGTGGGACTGACCGTCCTCGACGCCGGGGTGGTCATCGCGATCCTCGACGCGTCGGACGTCCACTACGCGGCCGCGGCCGAGGCGGTCACGAGTGCGCGGGAGCGCCGCGACACCCTGGTGCTTCCGTCGTCCGCCTATGTCGAATGCCAGGTGTCTCCGCATCGGCGCGGCCCCGAGGCCGTGGCGGTCGTCGATTCGTTCGTCGACGCCCTGCCAGCACGGGTCGAGCCGGCCTCCCGGGCCATCGCGAGCACTGCCGCGGAGCTGCGGGCACGCCACGGCGGTGCGCTCCGCCTCCCCGATTCTCTCGTTGTCGCGACGGCGCTCGTCCTTCGCGCCGACCGCCTGATCACGACGGATGCGGGCTGGCCGG
>JAZDPM010000241.1:0-3224 GCA_043797725.1 Chloroflexota bacterium | reverse complement strand
GATCGCTGCCTACGTCTTCATCGGCGGCATGACCGGGGTGATCGCCGTTCGCCGCGGCGACCGGGTCGGCATCTTCCTGCAGGCGGGGTTCGCGATCGTCGTCGCCAACGTCGTGGTCGTCTCGATCTTCTCGCTCCTCGGAGCCCGCGACCTGACCGGCATCCTCCAGCTGTGGGGCGCCTCGCTTGCCGCCGGCGTGGGCTCGGCGGTCGCCACGGTCGGGACGTTCCAGGCCGTCGGCAACCTGTTCGGGATCCTGACCGTCTTCCAGCTCCTCGAGCTCGCCAACCCGTCGCAGACGCTCCTGCGCCGGCTCCTTCTCGAGACGCCGGGGACGTACCACCATTCGCTGATGGTCGGCAACCTTGCCGAGCGGGCTGCGGAGGCGATCGGCGCCGACCCGCTGCTGGCCCGCGTGGCGGCCTACTACCACGACATCGGGAAGCTGGCGAACCCCGGCGCCTTCATCGAGAACCAGGCCGGGGCGGGCAACGTCCACGACGACCTCGAACCCGACGTGAGCGCCCAGGTCCTGAAGTCCCACGTCGTCGACGGGATCGACCTTGCCTACCGGGCGAAGCTGCCCAAGCCGCTCATCGCCTTCATCCCCCAGCATCACGGCACGACCCGGATCGCCTATTTCCTGGCGAAGGCCCGGGAGCAGGTGGCCGCGCCGCTCGGTGGCCTCGAGACCACCGCCGGCCGGACGGCCGCCGACGGCCTGGACGAGCGTCGCTTCCGCCACAACGGCCCGCGGCCGCAGTCTCGCGAGGCCGCCATCCTCATGCTCGCCGACGGCATCGAGGCGTCGGTCCGGTCGCTCTCCAGCCAGGACGAGCCGACGATCCGGACGATGGTGGGCCGGATCATCGATGAGCGGCTCGACGACGGGCAGTTCGACGAGTGCGACCTGACCCTCCGGGACCTGGAGCGGATCCGCGAGGCCTTCATCGCCCAGCTCCTGGGCATGTACCACCAGCGGATCGCCTACCCGGGGAACAAGGTCGTGGAGCTCGAGGCGCGCCGGACCGCCTCGGGCCCCGGCGCCTGACCGGCTCCTGACCTCCGCCGTGGTCACCGTCGGTTCCAGGCCACTCTACCTGCCGCCATTCCGGGTGGACCTCGACGCCCGGCCGGGCGTGCCCCGGCTGGTTCCGGCGGCGTCATTGGCGCGGGTCCTGCGGGCCGCGCTGCTCGCCGGCGGGGCCCCCGAGCCCGCCGCCGTCGGCCTCGTGCTCGCCGACGATGCCGAGCTTGCCCGCCTGAACCTCGCCCACCTGGGCAAACGCGGCCCCACCGACGTCCTCTCGTTCCCACTCCTCCCGCCGGACGCGTACCCGCCGCACGAGGGCGGCCCCCCCCGGCCGCCGGCGCCCGTTCGCGCCGCCCGCGCGGACGCGGGGCCGGCGTTCCTCCTTCCCCCGGGTACTCGCCTCCACCTCGGGGACGTCGTCGTGTCGGTCGAGCGCGCGATCAAGCAGGCGGAGGCGGGCCGCGGGGGCCAGACGGGCGACGTGCGCTGGTCGCCGGCCGAAGAGCTGCGCCTCCTCGTCGTCCACGGCGGGCTCCACCTCTGCGGCTGGGACCACGCCGAGCCCGCCGAAGAGGCCGCCATGCGCGCCCAGGAGACGGCGATCCTGGCCGCCCTCGGGGCCTGAGAAGAGGATCGGCCCCGCCGGGCGGCCGTCGGCGGGGCCCTGGTCAGCGCAGCTCCACCGTTGCCGAGGGCGTCGTAGGCCGCGGCGAGATTCGCGCCCGCGGGCCCCCCGGTCGAGTGCCGTCTGGACGCCTCCGCGGTCCGCGGATGCCGGGTACCATCCCCTCGCAGGCCTGATCCATCTCGGATTCGGGCCGTTCAGCGTGCCGCAGGGGGGAGCGCCCGCGGACGGAGGTCAGGTGAAGGTCGTCGTCGGACTCGGGAATCCCGGCGAGCAGTACGCGAAGACGCGCCACAACGTCGGCTGGATGACGCTGGACCGGCTCGCCGACCGGGCGGGCTGGGCCGGCCGCGGGCGGACGCGTGACGCGAGCGCGGTCGTCCAGGGCCACTACCGCGGCCTCGACCTGATCCTGGCGAAGCCCCTGACGTTCATGAACGACTCCGGGATCGCCGTCCGGAAGCTCATCGCCCGCGAGCGGGCGCCGCTGCACGAGGTCCTCGTCGTCACCGACGACTTCAGCCTGCCGTTCGGGAAGATGCGCTTCCGCGAGGGCGGGAGCCACGGTGGCCACAACGGGCTGCGCTCCATCGTCGACGAGCTGCACACCGAGGCGTTCCCGCGCCTCCGCATCGGGATCGGAGAGCCGGGCCACGACGCGGTCGACCACGTCCTCTCGGTCTTCCGCCCCGACGAGCGCCAGCGGCTCGACGAGCTGCTTGACGCCGCGGCCGACGCCGTCGAGGCGTGGGCGCGCGAGGGCGTCAGCAAGGCCGCGAACCGGTTCAACTCGTTCCAGCTCCGTCCTGCGGATGAGACGCGGACGGCGCCTGCCGGAGACGTGGACGGCCCGCCCGGAACGGACGGCGTGCGCCGGACGCGGACGGGCTGGCGCCGGATCCGCCCGGCCGACGAGGAGCGGTGACGGCCCGTCCGGGCGGCGCCCGGCGGTCCGCCGCTGTACGCCCCGGCGCGGGGAGGGGCACCACCGCCCATCGGATCCCCAACCTGGCCGCGTTGCCGCCGCTCCTGCACGCCACGGCCCCCTTCCGCGACCTGCGGGCGCGCCTGGCGGAAACGCCCGGCGTCCGCGGTCGCCACGCGGCCGTCACGGCCGTGCCCCACGGCGCGAAGTCGTTCCTCGTCGCGGCCCTGGCGCTCGCCGAGGGCGAGCAGGCCTGCTGGATCGCGCGGGACGCGGAAATCGGCGACCGCGTGGCCGACGAGCTGGTGGCCTGGCTCGGCGACCCGGACAGCGTGGCGGTGCTGGAGCCGCGCTCCGCCCTCGCCTACGAGCGCAGCGAGCTGATCCGCGACGAGTCGGCCGCGCGCGTGGCCACCCTCGCCCGCTGGCGGAGCGGCCGGGCGCGGGTGCTCGTGGCTTCGGTCCAGGCGCTCCTCCAGCCGACGATCCCCGCGGCCGACCTGCCCGCCCGTCCGCGCGTCCTCCGCCGCGGCGACCGGGTCCGCCAGGACGAGCTGCTGGCCGAGCTCCTCCGGCTGGGGTACGAGCCGGTCCTCGAGGTGGCGGGGCGCGGCGAGATGGCCCGCCGCGGCGGCCTGGTC
>JAZDPM010000232.1:0-4729 GCA_043797725.1 Chloroflexota bacterium | reverse complement strand
GATCGGGGCGGCCACGCCGAGGGCGGCGTCATGCCCGGGGACGATGGGCGCGCCCATGGCGACGAGGAGCCGAGACGTGGAGGCTGCGATCTCCTCGACCGCGGCGTCGAAGGCGGCCGCGTCGCGGACTGCGGGCGCGCGCGTCGCGGCGACCTTGCGGAGGTACTGGCGGGCGGCGTCCTGGACGTCGCCGTCCGTGGCCGGGGGCGCGGCGCGACCGCGCAGGGGGCGGATGCTGCGGCACATGCACGAAGGGTAGCCCGCCCGTGGGCGCGCGTCGTCCGGGGTACTCGCTCGGCATGTTCGTCACGCCGGATCCACCGAAGCCGACCGTCGATCCGCTCGGCGGGCGCCAGGCAGCCGGGGACCCGGCGGGACCCGCGCGCGGCCGGCGAGCGCGGACCCGCCTGTGGCCTGGAGCGGCGACCCGCCCCCGGTCCGCCTTGCGTTCGACGCACGACCGGGCGGCGGGTCAGCGCCCATCGGCAGGTTCTCGCAGTCGGACGCAACGAACCTGCCAGCCGGGTGGGCCGCCCGGCCCGCCGGCCCAACCGGGGCAGGAATGCCGCCGTCCAACGCACGGATCCTGCCCTCGGGACGGCTGGCCGCCCAGGGGCGTGCGCGGTCATGCGTTCGACGCAAGGCCGCGGTGCGGGCGGGCATGGCCGTCGTGCGCGCGGCCGCGGCGCCCGGACGGGCAAGGCGGCGGTCCGCGCGCCGCCAACTGCGGGACCTCCGGCACTCCCGGCGATGCCGTCGGGGGTGCAGGATGCGGGGCCGGAGGTGAACCCCATGCGTATTCGCACCGTGCTCTACCGCGCTGCCGCGGCGACTGTCGCCGCGACCGCCGCCTATGCCATCGTCGTTCGGCCCTGGTGGCGCTCGTGGGGCGTCGATCCGTCCGACGCGGACACCGGCCTCGCCGGCGACGACCTGGTCCCCGACGCGACGGTCGTCGAGACCCGCGGCGTGGAGATCGACGCCCCGCCCGACGCCGTCTGGCCCTGGCTCGTCCAGATGGGCTACAACCGTGCCGGCTGGTACAGCTACGACCTGGTCGACATGAAGGGCGCCAGCGTCGACAGGATCCTGCCCGAGCTGCAGCACCTCGCGGTCGGCGACCTTGTTCCGAACTCGCCCGACGCCGCCTTCGTCGTGCGCTCCCTCGAGCCCGGCCGGGCCCTGGTCCTCTACGCCGACGAGAAGACGGTGGAGGAGCAGATGGCCGCGGCGCGGGCCCGCAGGGAGGCGGGCGAGGCGGTCGAAGCGACACCCGCAAACCTCAGGGCCGCGGGCAGGATGATGCCGGCGATGGCCGGCTTCGCGGCGAGCTGGGCGTTTGTCCTGGTGCCGCTCGACGAGGGTCTGCGAACGCGCCTCGTGGAGCGCTTCCGGGTCCGGATGCCGTCGCCCGAGGGCCCGGCCGCCGCCTTGCTGGCCGCCACCTTCGGCTTCGGCGTCTTCGCCATGACCCGCAAGCAGATGCTGGGGATCCGCGATCGGGCCGAGGCGGCGCATGTCGCCGCCGGAATCACGGCGGACCTCACCGGACGCCTGGACGAGAAGGCCGCCGCAGTCGCCGACGAGCCCGGCGCAGTCGCCGACGCAGAGGCCGACGAGGCCGATACCGCGGTTTGACGCATCGCGGGTCCGGCTGGCAAGGTGCGCGGGTCATGACGGCCCCCCGCCGGACGCTCGCGACGCTGGCCCTGCTCCTGGCGGTGGCGATTGGCCTCGCCTCGCTCATGGAGCCCGGCGTCCGGGCGGAGGAGCCGACGCCGACCCCGGTCGAGACGCCCAGCCCGGAGCCGACGCCGACCCCGACGCCCGAGCCCAGCCCGACGCCGTCGCCGACCCCGCCGCCCATCGGCAGCCCGGAGTCGCCGATGAGCGCGCACCTGTCCGGTGACGTCTACGGCTACCTCCCGTACTGGGAGATGAGCGCCGCCACCCTGGACTACCTCGACTGGAACGCCCTCTCCGCGATCAGCCTCTTCTCCGTCACCTGGACCGGGACGGGCACGCTGGACCGGGCCCAGCCCGGGTACAAGGCAATCCTGGGGTCGATCGGGACGGCCGTCAGCGCGACGGCGAAGGCGCGCGGCGTGCGCGTCGAGCTCTGCTTCACCTCCTTCGGCTACACCAAGAACGCGAGCCTCTTCGGCGACCCGGCCCGGCAGGCCGTCGTGATCGCCGAGCTGCGGGCTCTCGTCGGTGCCATCGGGGCGGATGGGGTCAACGTCGACGTCGAGTCGCTCGAGGGCACCTGGTTCGACGAGTACGGCGCCTTCCTGGCGAACCTCCGGGCAGCCCTGCGCGCCGACAACCCCACGGCCACCGTCTCGGTGGCCACGAACGCCAACACCTCCGGGGCCCGGATGGCGAAATGGGCCGCCGACGCTGCCACCGACCGGATCTTCATCATGGCCTACGCTTACCGGTCCGGGCTGTCGAACCCGGGGGCGATCGCCCCGCTCGTCGGGCGCGGGTCGCCCAGCGGCCTCGACATCCGCTGGACGATCGACCGCTACGCTGCCGAGGGCGTTCCCCTGGGTCGCGTGATCCTCGGCCTCCCGTACTACGGCGTCTCGTGGCCGACCGTCTCCGCGGAGCTCGGCGCGACCCGGACGACGGGCGGCTCCACGTACACCCCGCGCCTCCACCTCGACGAGCCTGCCTCGCTCGGCGTGCCCCTCCAGTACGAGCCCGGCGAATCCGTCAGCTGGTACACGTGGTACGACGCCACGGCGGCGACGTGGCGCCAGGCCTTCTATGACACGCCGACCTCGCTGGGCCCGAAGTACGCCTACGCCGTCTCCCGCGGCCTGGCGGGGGTCGGGATCTGGGCCCTTGGCTACGACCGCGGCGCCCCCGGCTACTGGGACCTGCTCAAGTCGACGTTCGGCCCGCCGAAGGTCGCCTCGTTCGCCCTGTCGCCGAACCCCACGCGTTCGACCCTTCTTGCTGCCACGGTCATTGCGACCCCGGGCAGCCGCCCGGTGACCGCCGTCCGGTTCGGGCGGGACGGGAAGGCCTGGGGCGCATGGCAGTCGCTCGGCGCCCCGACGTACGCCGTCTCCCTGCGCGACAGCGCGCCCGATGGACCTGGCCTCCTCTATGCCCAGGTGCGTGACGAGGGCGGGACCCTCTCCGCCCCCTGGGGTGCGAGCGTCGTCCTGGACCGGACCGGGCCGGCCCTCGCCGTCGCGCCGGAGCTCTGGTTCTCCACGACCTCGGGCTCGTGGCGGGCACGCTGGAAGGCGGCGAAAGACCCGCACGGACCGGTCGCCTACCGGGTCCGCTACTCGGTCAACGGCGGGCCGTGGAAGATCGCCACCCTGCGCACGTCGGCGGCCGGGATCGTCCTGCCGCTGCGGATCCGCGCAACGAAGGTGGCGATCCAGGTGCGCGCGGTCGACGGGCTCTACAACTGGGGCCCCGCGAGCGTCACCCGGCGCTGACGCCGGCGTCGGCGCGCGCGGGCGTCCGTGCCGGCCCGCCGCGTCAGGACCCGCCGGCGTCCGCCGGCCACGTCCGGACCCGCCGGCCGCGTTCGCGCCCGAGGCCCCGGCCGTCCGGACGCGCCGTTCAGGCGCCCGGCAGCTCCATCCAGACGAGCGCCCCGCCCTCGGGCGCGTTCCCGGCCCCGACACGGCCCCCCTGCGCCTCCACGAGCGCCCGCGCGATCGCGAGTCCGAGGCCCGACGATCCGGTCCGGCGGTCGCGGGCGGGATCCGCCTGGAAGAGGCGGTCGAAGACGCGGGGGAGGTCCTCGGCCGCGATCCCGGGCCCGCTGTCGCGGACCGCGAGCCGGACGGCGCCGCCGGCCACGGCTCGAGCGGCAAGCACCACCCGCCCGCCGGCGGGAGCGTGACGCAGGGCGTTGTCCAGGAGCGCGGCGAGCACCTGGCGCACCCGATCGCGGTCCGCCACGACGACCAGGGTGGTTGGCACCGGCTCCATCGTCACGGTCCGGCCGGTCTCGACCGCGCGCGCCTCGACGTCGCGGGCGGCGTCGGCAAGGACGCCGGTCAGGTCGATCCGATCGGGGTGCAGGTCCAGCCGCCCACCCTCGGCCAGGCTGATGGTGCGCAGGTCGTCGACGATCCGCGAGAGCAGGCGGGCCTGGTCACGGACAGTCCGCAGGTGCTCGTCGTCGTGGGCGTAGACGCCGTCCAGGACGGCGCTCGTCGTCGCCTCGACGACTGCCAGTGGCGTGCGAAGCTCGTGGACGGCGTCCTGCATGAACCTCCGCCGATCCTCCTCGCCCCGCTCCAGTGCGGCCGCCATGCCGTCGAACGAGCGGCCAAGGTCCCCCAGCTCGTCGTTGCGCCCGGCCAGCCCGGAGCGCCCGGTAAGGTCGCCGCCCGCGACGGCCGCCGCCGCTTCCTCGAGGCGCCGGATCGGGCGCGTCAGGCGGCCCGCGGCCCACACGCCACCGAGCGACGCGACGATGGCCGCGACGCCGGCGACGAGGATGATGGTCAGGATCATCGACTCGCGGACGTCGACACGATGCTGCCCCTGCCCGGCACCCGGCCCCGGGCCGCGCCCGGGACCCGGTGTCGCCGTCTCCTCGGTGTCGAGTGACGCGAACCCCCGGTTGACGACGAACGGCGTGGCGAGCGCGATGGCCCCGGCGGTGCCGATCGCCACGACCGCCAGCGCGAGGGCGAGGCGCGCCCGGAGGCTCACCGATCCGCGCCTCGAGCCATGCCTCGACCAACGC
>JAZDPM010000231.1:0-2114 GCA_043797725.1 Chloroflexota bacterium | reverse complement strand
CTCCAGGCGGTCGGCTACGCGACCATCGAGGAGATGAAGCTGAAGGACGGCCGGTTCCTGAACGACCGGCTCTCCAAGTACCTGATCCCCACCGCGCTCGACGCGCCGAAGATCACGGCCATCCTGGTCGAGAACCCGTTCTCGGGCGCGCCGCACGGCGCCAAGGGGATCGGCGAGCTGCCGATGGACGTGGTCGCACCCGCGGTCGTCGCTGCCATCCACGACGCAACCGGCGTCTGGATCCACGAGCTGCCTGCCACGCCGGAGCGGATCCTCGCGGCGCTCGACGCGGTCGACCGCGACGGAGAGGAGGCCCGGTCGTGACGACCACCGCCCCCACCCGGGCGACCCACTTCATGGTCAATGGGGATCCGGTCGAGGTCGCCGGACCCGGCGGACTGCGGCTGCTGGATGCCCTGCGCATCGATCTCGGCCTCACCGGCACCAAGGAGGGCTGCGGGGAGGGTGAGTGCGGGGCCTGCACGGTCCTGGTCGACGGGACGCCGGTGGTCAGCTGCCTGGTCCCGGTTGGCCAGGTGGAGGGTCGCGACGTCCGCACCGTCGAGGGACTGGCCGAGGACGGGCGGCTCGACCCGATCCAGGCGGCCTTCGTGGACTCGGGCGGCGTGCAGTGCGGCATCTGCACGCCCGGCATCCTGATGTCGGCGCGGGCATTCCTCGACTCCGGCGCCGAACCGACGGACGCCGCCATCCGCGAGGTGATCGCCGGCAACCTCTGCCGGTGCACCGGGTACATGAAGATCATCGACGCGATCGCGAATGCGGCCACGATGGCGCCGCGCGAGGTGCCGGGCGGCCTGCCCCAGGTGCCGCGCGAGCTTCGCGGGCCGGCGATTCGGCCAAACGTCGAGCCGGGGTCGGATGTGCGGGTCGGGCCCGCCTTCGTGCGCCCGACCACGCTCGCCGAGGCGTACGCCCTCCTCGCGGAGGGCTCCTGGCGACCGATCGCCGGCGGAACCGATGTCATGGTCCAGATCGCGGATGACGCCTCAGCGGCCGACCGGGCGCTGCTCGACCTGACCGGGATCAAGGAGCTGCGCGGGATCCGGGTCGACGGCGATCGGCTCGTGGTCGGCGCGACGGCGACCTTTGCCGACCTGCGCCGGTCGGGGATCGTCCGGGCTCACTTCCCGGTGCTCGCGCAGATGGCCGAGGTGTTCGGGGCGACGCAGCTCCAGAACATGGCGACCCTGGGTGGCAACGTGGTGAACGCGTCGCCGGCGGGCGACAGCCTGCCGCTGGTGCTGGCGGCCGAGGCCGTCCTGGTGGCCGGCGGGGCGGGCGGCGAACGGGCGATCCCCGCGGCGTCGTTCTTCACCGGCTACCGGACGACGGCGCTCCAGCCGGGAGAGTTGCTCCTGCGGATCGAGTTCCCGCTCGATGCGCGGCGGCAGCTGCGCTACCGCAAGATCGGCACGCGGCGGGCGCTGGCGCTCGCCAAGGTTGCGCTGGCGGTCACCTGGCGGCAGGATCCCGGGTCGCCGGCGTGGCGCGACGTCCGCGTCGCGGTCGGCACGATCACCGACGTGCCGATCCGGGCGCCGAGCGCGGAGGCTGCCCTGGAGGGTGCCGATCCCTCCGCCGACATGGCCGACCGGGCTGCCGCGGCCGTCCTCCAGGACATTCACCCGCGGGATGGCCTGCGCTCGACGGCCGCCTACCGCAGGTCCGCCACCGCCCGGGTGTTGCGGCGGATGGTCCTGGACGCGGTGGGGCCGGCGGCGAAGTAGGCGGCGCCGCGGGCCAACTACAGCAGGTCAGGAGCCCTGCGCGCGCCGGGCCTGTTCGAACTCCTCCCGCGTGATCTCACCCCGTGCCAGGCGCCCCTCGAGGACCTCCAGCCCGAGCTCGGCCTCGAGTCGGCGACGCGGACCGAACACGGCGCGGGCGAGCCACGTGACCGCCATGAAGAGCATCGCAACGGCAGCGGCGAACGCTGCCAGGCCGATCAGGACCGAGCCGAGATCCATTGCTCCTCCTTCACCGATCAGGATCGCTCGCTACTCGGCGTAGCCGGGATGCGCCAACCGCGAGCCGCCGCCGGCGGCCGTCGGGATGTGGGGCAGGGAGCCGGTCACGCCCGCCAGCAGGGT
>JAZDPM010000196.1:0-4213 GCA_043797725.1 Chloroflexota bacterium | reverse complement strand
GCCTTGACCAGCTGGAGGCCCGCCGAACGGATGAGGGCGAGCGACGACATCCCGATCGTGCGCTCCATGTCGCCGACGGAGACGCCGCTGTTGGCCCGGTTGATCACCAACGCCAGCTTGCCACCGAAGCCGAGCTCGTTGGCCACGTCGCGAAGCTGCACGGCGGCCCGCAGGGCCGGGACGTCGGGCGTCACCGGGACGAGGATGCGATCGGCGCGCTCGAAGATGGCGCGATTGAGCGGCTCGTAGTCGGGGTGCAGGTCCACGATGACGACGTCGTGGGTGCGCCTCCCGGTGTCCACCGCCGCGGCCACCTGCGCCGGGTCGAGGAACGACGTCTTGAGGGGGCTCGAGGCCAGGACGAGGACGTGCATTCCCGACGGGTGGGCGGACAGGAGGGCGTCGAGGCTCGCCGGCGGCGGAACCCCAGCGTCGCGCGCGTCGACCACCTCGTCGACGAGGGTGCGGACACGCTCCAGGCCCAGCGAGCTGGCGATGTGGCCGGTCACCGTGTCGGCGTCCACCAGCAGGACGCGACGGCCCATGGCCGTCAGCGCCGCGGCGAGGTTGACCGAGACGGTGGTCTTGCCGACGCCGCCCTTGGGGTTGAAGACCGCGATGAAGGTCCCGTTGCGCGACCAGTCATCCAGGCTGAGGGGCCCGGTCTGGATCACGGCTCCGCTGCCGTCGTCGACGGCCAGGCGACGGATCATCATCGCCTCGACGCGCCAGCGGATCGACTCGGCGGAGTAGGGCCGGGTGAAGTACTCGTCGCGCGATCCGGCCTGGCCGCCGCTCACGCGCTCGAGCGTGCGGGCCGAGAGGACCATCAGGGCCGGGATGTCGCGGCCGGCCTCGCGGAGGAGCTCGTAGTACTCGAGCAGGGTGTCGAAGTTGCTTTCGCCGTCGAGGATGGCGAGAGCCACGTGGTGGCCCGCCGCGAAGTGGGCCGCCAGCTCCTCCGGCCGCTGGACCACGATCGGATCGAGGTCGGCCGCGCAGGGCGTCGGCCACCGGGCCGCGCTCATCGCGGGGAAGGGCGATCACGATCGAGGGACGGGCCATCGTGGCTCCTTCGGGGCGGTCCGGCCGGGCCGGTCAGTCCTGGGGATCCTGGGCGCTGACGTGGATGACGCCGTCGCCGACTCCGACGACCCGGGCCGCGAAGCCCGGCAGCGCCGGAAGCAGCTCCCGCAGCGAGGTGGCGGGGTCGTGCGAGACGGTGAAGACGAACTCCGCGTCCGGCCCCGACGAGACGCCGACGTGGCCGACACCGGCAAGGCGACCCATGTGGCGCTTGAAGCTGGCGATGCTCGCCACGCTGACGAGGCCGGTCACCACGACCCGCGTCGTCAGCGCAGCCCCATCGGCCGCGGGCGCGTCGCCCGGCACGAGGCCGGACAGGCGGGCCGCGAGGGCGTCCCCGCCGATCTCGGGCAGGTTGTCGATCTCGGCCGCGGCCATCTCGACCGCCGCCATCTCGGCCGCGGCGAAGTCGGGCGTCAGCCCGAGCATCGCGAGCCGGGGGTCCGCCTCGGGTTCCGCCGGGGCGGGGGCCCACGGATCGGGCGCCGTGACGTCCGGCGCGCTCTGCGCTTCGACCTCGACTGACACTTCGGCCGTCTCGAGGGTCGCCGCCGCCTCGGCAGCGGCCTGGATCGCGGCCATGGCGGCCTCGCGGTCGAGCGGGGCGTCCTCTGTGACAGCGTCCACTGCGACCGCGTCCTGCGTCCCCTGCGGCTCGTCCGCGACGACGCCGACAGCCGGTTCGTCGGCCGGCTCCGGCGCGGCCTCGACGACATCCTCGACGGCCGGCTCCGGCATGCCCAGGCCGGGCTCGTGCAGGAGGGCGGTCATCGCGTCGTCGTCGAGATCCTCGAACGAGGGCGGCTCCGGCAGGCGCGTCGCGCGGGCCGCGAGGGCCGCCGGGTCATCCTCGCCGACGAGGTCGTCGAAGAACTGCCCCATCTCGGCCTCGAAGGCGGCGATGCGGCCGCGGACCTTCTCGATCTCGTGCTCGACGAGCGCCGCGTGTCGCTCGAGCTGACCCTCGAGCTGCTCGCGCCGCGCGCCGATGCGCCGCTCGGTCTCGTCGCGGATGTGGGCGATCTCCGCCTTGGACCAGTCCTTGATCGCCGCGACGTCGTCGTCGGCGCGGCGGCGCAGCTCGGTTGCCCCGGTGGCGGACCGGGCATGGATCTGCTCGGTCACGGTGGTTCCGTCGCCGCGGAACTGTTCGAGCGTCGCCGTGCGGGCCTGTTCGGCCGCAGCCTGCATGGCCCGCGTAAGGTCGGCCAGGAACTTGGTCGGGCGTCGCGGCGGGGCGGCGACGGGGGGAGGGGCCGCCAAGGCGGGTTCTCCGGTCGCCCCGACCTCGGGCGTCGCGGCGGGCTCGGAAGCAGGCCCCGGGGGGTCGGCCTGCGCAGAGGTGGGCGCCGCATCGGGCGCGAAGATCGTCACCGTTTCCTCCTCCTGCCCCGGGACGCTGTCCCCGGCCGCGTCCCGCGGGCTTGCATCGCCTGGTTCGAGCGCAGCCGCCGCGCCGTCGACGACGTCGGCCACGGGCGCTGCCGCGACGAGCTCATCGGCGGGAAGGGCCGACGCCTCACGGGATGCCGCGCGATCCGTGCTCCACGGAAGCCGGAAGCCGGTATGGGAGTCGGTGGTTGCCATGCTGCTCGGTCCCCTGCTGCGCGTTCGGTCTGGGCGCCTCCGACGCCTGATGTGGATCCTAGGAGCGGGGAGTGGTTCGGTGGAGTTGACTTGTGGTACCAGTGGGCACCGCCGGTGGTACGGGTGGAGTCCCAGCGGTGTCGAGGCGCACCGACTCGGTGCCCGCGGTCACCGGGCAGCGGAGCGCCGGCCCGGCCCATGGGTGGGGACCCGGCCCCACGGGCGCCGCCGGGCCCTCGCGTCTACCATGGGCCGACCATGACGGACCCCCGGCCGGCCGACGGCCCACCCGCGCCCGCCCCCGGGATCGCCGCGCCCCTGCCGCTCGACCGGCTCGGGCGCCGGATGCACGACCTGCGGATCTCGGTCACGGACCGCTGCAACTTCCGGTGCATGTACTGCATGCCGGCCGAGGTCTTCGGGCGCGACTACGCCTTTCTCCCGCGCGCCAGGATCCTCACCTTCGAGGAGGTTGCCCGGCTCGCCCGGCTCTTCGTCGCCCTCGGCGTCGAGAAGCTCCGGGTCACCGGCGGCGAGCCGACCGTGCGCCACGACCTTCCCGACCTCGTCCGGATGCTCGCGGCGATCGATGGCGTGCGCGACCTGACCCTCACGACGAACGGGTCGGCCCTGCGGCGCCTCGCCGGGCCCCTGGCCGAGGCCGGGCTCCGGAGGATCACCGTCAGCCTCGACTCGCTCGATGACGAGGTCTTCCGGCGCATGAACGGGGCCGACTTCCCGGTGCTCCGCGTCCTCGACGGCATCGGCGCCGCGCGGGAGGCCGGTCTCGCGCCGATCAAGGTGAACATGGTCGTCCGGCGGGGCGTGAACGACGAGTCCGTCCTGCCCGTGGCCCGCTGGGCGCGCGACGAGGGCCTGATCCTGCGTTTCGTCGAGTTCATGGACGTGGGGCACACGAACGGGTGGCGGATGGACGACGTGGTCCCCCAGGCCGAGATCCTGGCCCGCATCGACGCCGCCCTGCCGCTCGAGGCGCTGCCGGCCCGCTACCCCGGCGAAGTCGCCAGGCGCTTCCGCTACCGCGACGGCGCCGGCGAGATCGGGGTCATCGCGTCCGTGTCGGGGCCCTTCTGCGGCGCATGCACGCGGGCGCGCCTTTCGGCGGACGGGGAGCTCTTCACCTGCCTCTTCGCCGCGCGCGGAGCGGATCTCAAGGCATCGTTGCGCGCCGGGGCCACCGATGGCGAGCTCCTCGAGCGGATCCGGGCGGTCTGGGCGATCCGCGCCGACCGCTACTCCGAGCTGCGGGCCGCCGAGACAGCCGATCTGCCGCGGGTCGAGATGTTCGCGATCGGGGGCTGAGGCGCGGTGGCCCTTCCCGTGTCGGCACCCGTGGCGCCGCTCGGGCGCCGCGTCGTCGCGTTCTTCCTCGACGGCTTCGTCCTCGTGCCCGCCTGGATCCTGTACGCCGTCGTCCTCGACGGCGTCTTCGGGCCGCTGGTCGCGTCGGACCCTGGCGGCGCCGGGGTCGTCGTCGTCGCGATCGACGCGCCGCGGGTGGCGCTGGAGCTGGCCCTGA
>JAZDPM010000288.1:0-2947 GCA_043797725.1 Chloroflexota bacterium | reverse complement strand
CGCCTGGGGCGGGCGACCCGCGGCTACTTCCACCCGATGGCCGGCCGCCCGATCCCGTGGGACGTCAAGCACCTGCCCGAGCTGCGCCCGCACCTCCCCTTCGTGGCCGACGACGGCCGCCGGGCGCTCGTGGAGGCCATCCTCGACCGCTTCGAACGCGCCGTCGCGCCCTCGCTCGCAGGGTTCCGCGCCCAGGTGATCCACAACGACCTGACCTTCGACAACACGCTGCTCGACTCGATGGACCGGGTCAGCGGGATCTTCGACTTCGGGGACATGGCCCACACGGCGCTCGTCCTCGACCTCGTGGCCGCGCTGGTCGCCCTCCTGGGCGGGCGGGACGACCCGGCCGACATCTTCGCCAGCGCCGATGCGGGGATCGCCGGCTACGCCGCGGTCACGCCGCTGGAGGACGAGGAGGCGGCCCTCCTGGGCGACCTCGTCGCCGCGCGCCTGGCGCAGACGACGCTCATCTCCGCGTGGCGGATCGGGATCTACCCGGAGAACGCCGCCTACCTCTCGAGCTGGGACGCCGAGGCCTGGCCGGTGCTGGCGCTCTTCGAGGCGGTTGGGCTGCCCGAGGTGCGCCGCCGCTTCGCCGCCGCCGCCCGCCGGGTCCCGGCCTGGCCGGTCCCGGCCGCGCCCACCGGGGGAGCAGGCACCGGCGACGCGAGCACCGCCGTCGCAGCGCGCACCGGCGACGCGGAGCTCCTGGGCCGCCGCCGGCGCGTGCTTGGGTCGGCGCTCTCCGCGCTCACCTACGAGCGGCCGCTCCACCTCGTCCGCGCCGAGGGCGCCCGCATGTACGACCCCGAAGGCCGCCCCTACCTGGACTGCTACAACAACGTCCCGGTCGTGGGTCACTCCCATCCCCGGGTGGTGGCGGCGATCGCCCGCCAGGCGGCGACGCTGAACACCAACACGCGCTACCTCCACGCGACGGTCGTGGAGCTCGCGGAACGGCTGGTGGCGACGATGCCGTCCGGGCTCGACACGGTCATGTTCGTGAACTCGGGCAGCGAGGCGAACGACCTGGCCTGGCGCCTCGCGACGGCCGTGACCGGCGGCCGCGGCGGGATCGTCACCGACTGGGCGTACCACGGCGTCACGGCGGCGATCGTGGACCTCTCCCCGGAGGAGTGGCCGCGCGGCGAGCGACCGCCGCACGTCGGGACCATCCCGCCGCCCGACACGTACCGGCTTCAGGAGGCGGGGGATCCCCACCGGGTCGCGGGCGGGCCCGCCTGGGCCGCTGGCGCGGCTTGGGCGGAGCGCGCGGCCGCCCGGCTGGACGACGCGGTTGCCGACCTCGCCTCCCGGGGGTTCCGGCCGGCCGCCGTCTTCATCGACGGAGCCTTCACGAGCGACGGCATCTTCGCCCCGCCGCCCGGCTACCTGCCCGACCTCGTCCGACGGACGCACGCCGCGGGCGCGCTCTTCGTGGCCGACGAAGTCCAGGCCGGCTACAGCCGCATGGGCGACGGGCTCTGGAGCTTCGAAGCCGCCGGGATCGTGCCCGACGTCGTGACCCTGGGGAAGCCGATGGGGAACGGCCATCCGGTGGCCGCGGTGATCACGAGGTCCGAGGTCGTCGACCGCTTCGCAGCGGAGACCGAGTTCTTCAGCACGTTCGGCGGTAACCCGGTCGCCTGCGCGGCGGCCATGGCCGTGCTGGACGTCGTCGCGGACGAGGGGCTGACGGCGAACGCCGCAGCGCTGGGCGAGGAAATCCGGGCGGGCATCCGGATGGTCGCGGCGCGCCACGCGGCGATCGGCGACGTCCGCGGGCGTGGGCTGATGATCGGCGTGGAGCTGGTCCGCGACCGGGCGCAGCGGGAGCCCGACGCCGCTCTCGCCACCCGGGTGCAGAACGCGATGCGGGACCGCGGGGTCCTGGTCGGGACGACCGCCCGCGCCGGGAACGTCCTGAAGATCCGCCCGCCGCTCGTGTTCGACCGCGAGGACGCGGCGCTGCTCCTGCGCGTGCTCGAGGAGGCGCTCGGCGCGTCCGGCGCCTGACCGGCGGCTAGGAGAGGCGGCGCCGCGCGACCACCCGGCCGGCGAGTAGCGCCAGTCCGGCTGCCAGCAGCGCGAGGGAGACGAGCGCCGCGAGCGGCACCGTCGGCTCGGCGTCCCGCCCCGCGGCCTTGCCGCTCTCGGCGCCGTCGTCCGATGGGCCGGTCACGCCGCCGCGCTCTACCGTAGGATCCGCCGTCGCGGCCTCGCCGGCCAGCCCGGCCCGATCGCCGCTCGGGGCGGCGGTGGGCACCGGTGCGGGAGCTCCCGTTGCCACCGGTGCAGGGGCGGCGGTCGCCGAGAGGCCGGGGTCGCTGCCGGGGGCGCCGGAGGACGCGGCCGCCGGGCCGTAGGTGCCCTGGACCTGCTCGTCGCCCGACCCGCCGGGGGCGGCGTTGTCGCGCGGGGCTCCTGCCGGGGCCAGGGCGGGGGCGGCGGTGCTCCCGCCGAACACGGACAGGAGGCCGGGAAGTCCGGAGGTCACCAGGAGGCCGACGACCCCGAGCGTCGCGAGGCCGGTGGCGAGGGGACGGACCGCCGACGCGGGGGCGGCCAGCCATTCGAGCAGGCGGCGCCAGGAGGATGGGCGAAGACGAGCCGCGTCCGCGGCCGTGAGCCGGTAGTCGCGCCGGCGGAGCGGTACGGGGAGGGCCGTCATGGCGCCGCGGATGGCGGCGAGATCGTGGACCAGGGCGGCACACCCGGTGCAGGACGTCGCGAGCGACTCGGCGGCCCGGAGCTCGGCGCCCGCCAGGTCGCCGGCGTCGAGGGCCACGATCAGCGCGGCGTGGTCCTGGGCCTCGGCGGCGGGGGTGTGCGGGGCGGGCGGCATGGTCCTCTGACGGCCTCAGTTGCGGAAGAGTTCCATCCGCTCGACCAGGATGGCGCGCAGCGCCAGCCGGCCGCGGTGGATGCGGGACTTCACGGTGCC
>JAZDPM010000119.1:0-5414 GCA_043797725.1 Chloroflexota bacterium | reverse complement strand
GGCCGCGACCGTCGCGGCCACGGCCGGCGGCGGGGTCGGGAGCGGCGTCCGGGGCGCCGGCAGGGCGACCGTCTCCGGCGGCGGCGCCGGCAGGGCGACCGTCGCTCGGCCGTTGACGAGCGGGTCGAGGAGCGCCAGCTCGAGAGCCAGGCGGAGGCCACCGGGGCCGGGCCGCGCAGGATCGATGGCGGCCAGCCGGCGGGCGGCGACGGCGAGCGGGCCAACTCCGAAAGCCGCCAGGGGATCGGCCGCGGGACGACCGGCCAGCGCCAGGTGGAGCGCGGCGCGCAGCGCCTCGACGACCTGGTCGGCGAAGCTGCGCAGGTCGCGCCCGCGATCCTCGAGCGCGTCGAGGACGGCGATCCCGCCGGCCGGGTCGCCGACGACGAGGGCGCGGCCGTAGCCGCGCACGGTCTCCTCGTCGGCGAGGCCGAGCAGGTCCCGCACCGCGTCGGCGGTCAGGTCGTCGCCGCCCGCCGAGAGGAGCTGGTCGAGGATCGACTCCGCGTCGCGCATGCCGCCGCCGGCAAGGCGCGCGACGAGGGCGACGGCCGCGGGCTCGGCGACCCGTCCGTCGGCCGCGAGGATGCGGCCGAGCTTCTCTTCGATCAGCGGGAGCGGGAGCGGACGGAAGTCGAAGCGCTGGACCCGCGAGATCACCGCCGGGCGGATCTGGCTGCTGTCCGTCGTGCAGAAGATGAAGAGGACGTGCGGCGGAGGCTCCTCGAGCGTCTTGAGGAGGACGTCCCAGCCCTGGGTAATCCGCTGCACCTCGTCGACGATGAAGACCTTAGTCGGAAGGTCGGCCGGCCCCGTGTAGATCCGCGGGAGCAGCTCCCGGATGTCGTCGACCCGGTTGTTCGACGCCGCGTCGAGCTCCACGACGTCGAGGGCCCGTCCCTCGCGAATCGCGTCGCACGAGGGGCACGCGTCACAGGGCTCGCCGTCGGCGACGTTCGGGCAGTTGACCGCTTTGGCGACGATCCGGGCGAGCGAGGTCTTGCCCGTGCCCCGGGGCCCAACGAAGAGGTACGCATGGGCGGAGCGGCCGGCCCGGATCGCGTTGCGCAGCGTGGTGACGACGGCGTCCTGGCCCACCACCTCGGCGAAGCGCTGCGAGCGCCAGCGGCGGTAGAGCGCCAGGTGCGACGGCGTCGAGCTCACTGGGCTCCTCCGGGGCGCGATGGGGCGCGATGGGGCGAAGTGCCGTGCACCCACCGTCGATCGGCACGTCCCCGCGCCCTCCGGGAGGGACGACTCAGACCAGGCCGTGCCGCGGCACCCGGCGAACCTCGCTTAGCGCTGCTTCCTTCCGGACCTGACGCGGTTCGCGTGTCGCCGCTGCGCGGGACCCGGTCCTCGGCGCCGTCCCGGCCGGCGGCATTCGAAGACGGTGACCTCGGGTGGGAATTCAGCCCTGCTGGAGCGGATTGCAGGTACAGGGCACCGCTAGTTCCCCGCCTAGCACGGCACGGGGATGATAGCAGGGGGTCTCGGGAAGGTGGCGGAGAGGGTGGGATTCGAACCCACGATGAGTTGCCCCATACCGCATTTCCAGTGCGGCGCCCTAGGCCTCTAGGCGAC
The DNA here is from genome assembly GCA_043797725.1 of Chloroflexota bacterium. Lineage (GTDB taxonomy): Bacteria > Chloroflexota > Limnocylindria > Limnocylindrales > CSP1-4 > CTSoil-043. The sequence continues at coordinate 3,830 of JAZDPM010000119.1, read as the reverse complement.
CTCTCCGCGGGCGGTGCGCGGCGGCCCCAGCCGGTGCGCGACCTGGACCGTCGGGTCGGGATCGGAGTGGCGGAGAGGGTGGGATTCGAACCCACGGTGCTTGCGCACACCGCTTTTCGAGAGCGGCACCATCAACCACTCGGACACCTCTCCGCCGCGGAGGATAGCAAAGCGGCGCGGACGACGGTGGGACGGCGTCTCCGGGGCTCGCGTCGGGCGCGCGCCGGGGCTCGGGGCGGGCTCGCGGCAGGCGCGTCAGCGCGCGCGGGTGGCCGCCGTCTCGACGAGCTCGGCGGCGTCGGACCGGAGGATCCCGCTGATGAGGTCGACCCGGCGCGGGAGGGCGGGATTGTTCGCCAGCTGGAGGACGGATCCGGCAGCCCCCGAGATCGGGTCCGGCAACGCGTAGACGAGACAGTCCGCGTCGGCCTCCAGCAGCGCCCCGACGCACATCGCGCAGGGCTCCACCGTGGTGAACACGGTGACCCCAGCGAGCGACGTGGTGCCCAGGCGCTTGGCCGCCTCGCGCAGCGTGACGATGACAGCGTGCGCCGTCGGGTCGTTGAGCGACGTGACCTCCTCGTGGCCGCTCGCGACGAGGGCCTCGCCGAGCACCGCGGCCGCGCCGTGCGGCCGCTCGCCCCGCTCCAGCGCGGCACGCGCCTCGCCGAGGGCGGCGCCCATGAACAGCTCGTAGTGCATGGACTGATGGTACCGCCGCTGCGGGAAGGCCGACGGCGCCTACCCCTCCAGGCCGGAGAGAGACCGGATCGTGCGCGCCAGCGCGGACATGTCGTCGTCGGCGTGGCCGCCCGCGACGAGGCCGGCCTCCAGCTGGGCCGCCAGCGCGGCAACCGGCAGGGCGGCGCCCGTCTCGCGGGCCATCGCCAGGGCGATCCCAAGGTCCTTGAGGTGGAGCGCCACCCGGAACCCGAGCGGGTAGTCGTTGGCGAGCATGCGGCCACTCCGGTTCGCCAGGACCCAGCTCTGGGCCGCGCCCGTCGAGAGGGCCGCCACGACCTGCTCGGGATCGAGGCCGGCCTTCATGGCAAGCACGAGACCCTCGGCCACGCCGAGGTAGGTCCCGGCGAGGATCACCTGGTTGACCGCCTTGGCGGCCTGGCCGGCGCCCACGGGGCCGAAGTGGGTGATCGTCCGGCCGATCGCCGCGAGGACGGGTCGGGCGCGCTCGACGTCGGCGGGCTCGCCGCCGACCAGGATCGCGAGCGTCGCGTTGCGCGCCCCCTCGCTGCCGCCGGTCACCGGCGCATCGACGAAGCCGATCCCCTGCCGGGCGAGACGGGCCGCGAAGCCGCGGCTGGCCGCCGGGTCGATCGTGGAGCAGTCGATCACGAGGGTCCCGGGCGCGGCGCCGGCGGCCACCCCGTCGGCGGCGAACAGAACGGCCTCGACGTCGGGTGTGTCCGAGACGCAGACGAGGACGACGTCGACGGCGGCGGCGAGGATCATCGGGGTGGCGGCGGCGGTCGCGCCCAGGTCCTCGAGCTCCCTGGTTCGCCCGGACGTGCGGTTCCACGCCGCCAGCGGGAAGCCGGCCCGCACCAGGTTGGCGGCCATCGCGCCGCCCATGGTGCCGAGCCCCACGACGCCGATCCGTTCCATCGTCCTCTCTCCTCCGCAGCGACCGCCGCATCGTAGATGCCCCGGCCCTGCCCCGCTGGACGATTCGCGGGCGGCGCTCTACCGTGGCGCCTTCGCATCAGCCCCCACGGAGATCGGCGATGAGCCTGGGCGTCCTCGTCTCCCTCGTCTACTGCGGCGCCGCGTTCGGCAGCGCGTTCCTGTTCATGCGCCTGGCCGCCCCGGAGCTCCCGGCCCTGATCGTGGCGTTCGGGCGGGTGGCGATCGCCGCGGTCGTCCTCCTCCCGTTTGCCGGGCGCGAACGGCTCGCCGCGATGCGCGCCCACTGGCGCGACTACGTCATCGTCGGGTTCTTCATGGCCGCGGCGCCGTTTGCCCTCTTCGCCTACGCCGAGCGGTCCCTCACGGCCGGCCTGGGCTCGATCATCAACGCGACGACGCCGCTCTGGACGGCGATCATCCTGGCCGCGTGGGTGCGCCGGGCGCCGACCCCGCGTCGCGTGGCGGCGATCGTCCTGGGCTTCGTGGGCGTGGGGGTCATCGTGGGGCTGGAAGGGCTCCAGCTCGCCCCGGACGCGCTGGTCGGCGTCGGGGCGGCGACGGCGGGCGCGGCGTCCTACGCTATCGCGCTCACGTACATCCGGCAGCGGATGGCGCCACAGCCGCCGGTCCAGCTCGCCCTGGGGCAGCTGATCGCAGCCTCGATCATGCTGGCACCGCTGGCCGCACTCTCCGCAGGAGACGCCGTGCCGAGCGCAGAGAGCGTCGTGGCCATGGCGGGGATCGCCCTCTTCTCGACCGCGATCGCCTGGCCGATCCTCTTCCGCCTCAACCGCGACGTTGGGCCGATGGCGACGAGCACGGTCACCTTCCTCAACCCCGTCTTCGGCGCCCTGTGGGGGGCCATCTTCCTGGCCGAGACGATCTCGCCGACGTTCCTCGGGGGGGCGCTGCTGGTCTTCGCGTCCCTGGCGCTGATCCTCGGTGCCCGCCTGCCGGCGAGACTCTCGGGCGCGGCCGCGTCGCCAGTCGCGGCCGTCGTCGTCCCCGTCGACGAGCGGGAGTGACGGCTCCGGCGGGTCATGCCGCTCCGGCGGGCCGCGCCGCTCCGGCGGGCCATGCCGCTCCGCCGGGCCATGCCGCTCCGGCGGGCCATGCCGCTCCGCCCGTCGCGGCTTGGTGCGCGCGGATTCGCACGTGAAGTGAACACTCCCGCGCCCGAATACGAGATCTGGCCCTTCGTGGGGCCCGCGGCGGCGGCCGGACGGAGGAGCGGCTCCCACCGCGAGCACGAAACCCTCTAGCCCGGGGGCCCGGGCGCCGGCCGGGAAGGGCCGGCAGGTCGGCGACGACCCGCCGAAGATGCGCCGACGGGTGGGGGTGTTCAGTTGACGTGCAATCTCGCAGGTTCACGGGACCAGAGGCGCCCCGGTCGGCGACAACCCGCAGGCCTCCGATCGACGCCCCAAACGGCACTTCACACGAGGCGCCACGGCCCAGAATGTTCGACGGGCGGCGACGCCGCGCTGCACGAGACGACGAAGAGGAGCGCCCCGATGCCCGAACGCAAGAAGGTCACCCTGCCGGCGCTGTTCGCGAAGGTGGCAGAGGGCACGCCGATCACGTGGCTGACCTGCTACGACTACCCGACCGCCCACCTCCAGGAGCAGGCCGGCATCGACATGATCCTCGTCGGCGACAGCCTGGGCATGACGATGCTCGGCTTCGACAGCACGCTGCCGGTGACGATGGAGGACATGATCCGCCACGCGGCGGCGGTGCGGCGCGGGGCGCCCACGGCCTGGGTGGTCGGCGACATGCCGTACATGAGCTACCAGCCCTCGGTGGAGTCGGCAATCCGCAACGCCGGGCGCTTCATGGCCGAGGCCGGCTGCGACGCCGTCAAGCTCGAGGGCGGCGCGGAGATGGCCGACCGGATGGCCGGGATCGCCCGGGCCGGCATACCCGTCATCGGCCACCTGGGCCTGACGCCCCAGAGCGTCAGCGCCCTCGGCGGCTTCCGGCTCCAGGGCAAGGGCGCCGCGCAGGCGAAGAAGATCCTCGACGACGCGAGGGCGCTCGAGGAGGCCGGCGCCTTCTGCATCCTCCTCGAGCTCGTGCCCGACCGCGTCTGCCGGCTCATCACCGAGCGAGCCGAGCACTGCATCATCATGGGTCTCGGGTCCGGGCCGGACGCCCACGGCCAGCTGCTCATCTACCACGACGCC
>JAZDPM010000097.1:0-9019 GCA_043797725.1 Chloroflexota bacterium | reverse complement strand
CATGCGACCTCGATGCAGGACCTCGCCGAATCCCTCGGGATGTACCGCGGCAGTCTGTACCACTACATCGCGGCCAAGGACGACCTCCTCTGGACGATCGTGAGCGACGCGCTCGAGCAGCTCGACGCGCACGTTCGACCGGAGCTCGACGGCCCGGGCCGGGGCGTCGATCGCGTCCGGCGGGCGATCGCGGCACACCTGCGCTTCGCCGCCGACCACCGCGACGAGCTCTCGCTGCTCCAGGTCGAGCTGCGATCCCTCTCCCCGGATCGCCGGCGCTCCCTTATCGAGCGCCGCGATGCCTACGAGGCCGCGTGGCGCCGGGCGCTCGCAGCCGGCACGGCCGACGGAACGTTCCGGCCGATCGACATCCGGCTGGCCGGCTTCATGATCCTGTCCACCTGCAACTGGTTCACGCAATGGTACCAACCCGACGGCCCGCTCCCGGTGGAGGAGCTTGCCGAGACGCTCGCCGGCCTGCTCGTCGACGGCCTGCGGGCCCCGGCCACGACCGCTGGGAGTAGTCATCGCACGAACAAGGAGCCGGATCCGTGATCCCCCGCCTCGAGCACGCCGTCGTTCTCGGCGCCGGAACGATGGGCGCCCAGCTCGCCTGCCTGCTGGCCGGCGCCGGCGTGCGCGTCAGCCTCCTCGATCTCGATGCCGCGACGGCGCGCGAGGGCCTCGAGCGGGTCAGACGCCTCCGCCCGGCTCCGCTCTACCGGGCCGACGACGCCGCCCGGATCACGACCGCCGGCTTCGATGCCATCGAACCCAGCGTGGCAGATGCCGGCTGGGTGATCGAGGCGATCGTCGAGCGACTGGAGCCCAAGCGCGATCTCCTGGCCCGGGTCGACGCGGCGCTCGCCGGCCGGGATACGTACCCGCTCGTCAGCTCGAACACCAGCGGGATCTCGATCCAGGCCCTCGGCGAGGGTCGCTCCGAGGCGTTCCGGCGGGCGTTCCTGGGGTCCCATTTCTTCAATCCGCCGCGCTACGCCCGGCTGCTCGAGCTGATCCCGACCGCCGCCACCGACCCCCGTCTCATCGCCTGGGTCGAGGCGTACGGCTCGCGCCACCTCGGCAAGGGGACCGTCCGGGCGAACGACACGCCGGCCTTCATCGCCAATCGGCTCGGGGTTCACGGGCTGCTCGTCGCGGTGGAGCTCGCGCTCGAGCTCGGGCTGGGGATCGACGAGGTCGACGAGCTGACCGGGCAGCTGATCGGCCACCCGAAGAGCGCCACCTTCCGGACGCTCGACCTGATCGGGATCGACGTGGCCGTCGCCGTCGCGGACCACTGTCACGAGGCGCTCGTGGACGACCCGCAGCGCGACCGGTTCCGGGTCCCGGCGGTCCTGCGGACGCTCATCGAGCGCGGCGACCTCGGCGAGAAGCGGGGCGCCGGCATGTTCCGCCGGGTCGACGGCGAGATCCTCGCGCTGGACCTCGCCACCCTCGACTACCGGCCGCGCCGCAAGCTGGCCTCCGGTTCGGTGCAGCTCGCCCGCAACGAGCCAGACCTCGGGCGGCGCCTGGCCGGGCTCCTGGCCGCCGACGACACTGCGGCGCGCTTCGTACGAACCTTCGTCGCCGCCTCCCTCGGCTACGCAGCGACGATCGCGGCCGAGATCGCCGGGGACGCGGTCGCGGTCGACCGGGCGATGCGCTGGGGCTTCGGCTGGGAGCTGGGCCCGTTCGAGACGTGGGACGCCCTCGGCGTGCCGGCGATCGTGGAGGTGATCCGCCGCTCGGGCGGCGACGTCCCCGAGCTCGCCGAGCGGGTCGCCGGCGGCCCCGGCGCCTTCTATCGCGACTCGACCGACGGCGGCCGGGAGAGCCTTGTCGTCGCGGACCTGTCGTTCCGGCCGTTGCCGCCGACGCCCGGCCGGATCGACGTGGCGCAGCGCCGACGCTTGCGCCCCGACCTGCCGGCCAACGCGGCCGCCTCGGTCGTTGACCTCGGCGACGGGATCCTGGGCCTGGAGCTCCACGGCAAGCTCAACCTCATCGGGCTCGACACGCTCGACATCACCCGACGTGCGCTCGAGCTGGCCGCGCGGACCGCCGACGGGCTCGTGATCGGGACCCTGGCGCCGGACTTCTCGGCCGGCGCCAACCTCGCCCTCCTGCTCCTCTACGCCGAGGAGGGTGAGTGGGACGAGCTCGACCGGGCCGTCCGCCGCTTCCAGGCGGCGACTCAGGCGATCCGCTACGCGCCGGTGCCCGTCGTAATCGCGCCGCGCGGCCGGACGCTCGGCGGCGGGGTCGAGATCTGCCTTTCCGGGGCGCGCTGCCAGGCGCTCGCCGAAACCTACCTCGGGCTCGTCGAGGCTGGGGTCGGGCTCATCCCGGCCGGCGGCGGCTCGACGGCCATGGCCCGCCGCGCCGCCGAGCGGGCCGCCGGGAGCCAGGCCGACCCGTTCGCGTTCTTCCGGGCCGCTCTCGAGACGATCGCGTTCGCCCGCGTCTCGACCAGCGCGGAGGAGGCCCGCGACCTCGGCCTGCTCCGTCCGGCCGACCTCGTCAGCGCCGACCCGGAGCGCCAATGGGCCGACGCGGCGGCAACGGCCCGGGGGCTGGCCGAGATCGGCTACCGGCCCCCCCTGGCGCGTCCGATCCCGGTTGTCGGCCGGCGTGGGACCGCCGCCGCCGAGGTGCTCACGTTCAACCAGGTGGCGGGACGGGCGATGAGCGCCCACGACCGCCTTGTCACCCTCGAGCTGACGCGCGTGATGTGCGGCGGCGACGTGGCCGAGGGGACCGAGGTGGCCGAGGCCTACCTGCTCGACCTCGAGCGCGAGGCGTTCCTTCGGCTTCTCGGCGAGCGCCTGACGCGCGACCGGATCCGCCACACGCTGCGGACCGGCAAGCCGCTCCGCAACTGAGGAGGAGAGCCCACCGAGCCGGGCGCCCGACGAACGAGCCATGGGACGCGAGACAGGAGCAGCGGAGCGAGTGATGCGAGACGCGGTCATCGTCAGCGCCGTTCGCACGGCCGTGGGCCGGGCACCCCGAGGCGCGCTCCGCGAGACTCCGCCCGAGGAGCTCGCCATCGCCGCCATCCGCGAGGCGCTCGCCCGGGCGCCCGGGCTCGACCCGGCCGAGGTCGAGGACGTCATCCTGGGCTGCGCCATGCCCGAGGGCGCCCAGGGCCTGAATGTCGCCCGCCCGGTCGCGCTGGGGGCCGGGCTGCCGGTCTCGACGAGCGCCATGACCGTCAACCGCTTCTGTGCCTCGGGCCTCCAGGCGCTCGCCCTGGCCTGCCAGGCAGTTGCGACCGGCGCCGCCGACGTCGTCGTCGCCGGAGGCCTCGAATCGATGAGCGCCGTGCCGATGACCGGCTGGCACTTCGCCCCGAACCCTGGGCTGGCGGCGCGCTGGCCGGAGGTCTTCCTGAACATGGGCCTGACCGCCGAGGAGGTGGCCCGCCGCGAGCAGATCAACCGCGAGGATCAGGATGCCTGGGCCCTGCGCAGCCACCGCCGGGCCGCGAGCGCGATCGACGAGGGACGCTTCCAGTCCGAGATCGTGCCCGTGGCGGTGGAGCGCACGATCGCCGAGGGCGGCCGTCCCCGGCTCGAACGGGCGACGTTCGACACGGACGCGGGGCCGCGCCGCGACACCGACGAGGCTCGGATGGCGTCACTCGCGCCGGTCTTCGCCGAAGGCGGCACCGTCACGGCCGGCAACAGCTCGCAGATGAGCGACGGGGCCGCGGCGATGGTCGTCATGACCCGCGAGCACGCCGCCCGGCTCAACCTCACCCCGCTCGGCCGGCTCGTGTCGTACGCCACCGCCGGTGTCGCGCCCGAGGTGATGGGGCTCGGCCCCATCGAGGCCGTCCCGAAGGCGCTGACCCGGGCCGGCCTCGCCCTGGACGACCTCGCGGTGATCGAGCTGAACGAGGCGTTTGCCGCCCAGGTCGTCGCCGTCGTGCGCCGGCTCGGATTCGACGAGGAGCGAACGAACCCGAACGGGGGGGCGATAGCCCTCGGTCACCCGCTCGGCGCGACCGGCGCGAAGCTCACCGTCCAGCTCCTCTCCGAGCTCGCCGCGCGGGGCGCCCGCTACGGGCTGGTAACGATGTGCGTGGGAGGAGGCCAGGGCGCGGCCGGCGTCATCGAGTGGCTGGGCGGACGCCAGCCGAGCGGCGCCGGACCCGTTGCGGCAGCCCCGCCGAACACGAAGGAGGGAGAGCGATGACCACTCCGACCGGGACCGCGCCGTCCGGCTCGACCGAGCCGACCGGCCCGGAGGAGCGTGGGGGCAGCTTCCTCACCGGCCCGACCGCCCCGGAGCGGATCTTCACGCCGGAGCAGCTGAGCGAGGAGCACCGCGCGATCCGGTCAGCGATCGAGGCGTTCGTCGCCCGGGAGGTGGGTCCGCGTCGCGATGCGGTCGAGGGCAAGGACTACGCGACCCACCGCGAGCTGCTGGCCCGCCTCGGGCGCGATGGCTACCTCGGGATCGACGTGCCCGAGGCGCACGGCGGCGCGGGACTCGACCGGGTCGCCTCGGTCGTCGTCACCGAGGCGCTCGCGGGCGCCGATTCGTTCGCCGTCACCTACAGCGCCCACACGGGGATCGGCACCCTGCCGCTCATCTTCTTCGGCACCGATGACCAGCGGCGGCGCTACCTGCCCGGACTCGTGGCGGGAACGACGGTGGGGGCGTACGCCCTGACCGAGCCGTCGGCCGGCTCCGACGCGCGCGCGATCCGCGCGCGGGCGAACCGCCAGCCCGACGGCAGCTTCGTGATCGACGGTACGAAGCAGTTCATCACGAACGCCGGCTTCGCCGACCTGTTCACGATCTATGCGAAGGTCGACGGCGAGGAGTTCACGGCCTTCCTCGTCGAGCGCGCCAGCCAGGGAATCACCATCGGGCCCGAGGAGCACAAGCTCGGCGTCCACGGCGCATCGACCTGCGCCGTCACCCTCGACGGGGTCCGGGTCCCGGCGGAGAACGTCCTCGGCGAGATCGGCAAGGGCCATCGCGTCGCCTACAACGTCCTCAACGTCGGGCGCTTCAAGCTCGCCGCCGGCTGCCTCGGCGGCATGAAGTCGTCGATCGCCGTGGCCTACGCGTACGCGCGCGAGCGCCAGGCGTTCGGGCGGCGGATCGTGGAGTTCCCGCTCATCGGCGGCAAGCTGGCCGCGATGGCCGCCCGGACGTACGGCGTGGAGTCGGTCGTCTACCGGGTGGCCGGGCTCATCGACGCCCGCCTCGGGCAAGCCGAGGAGTCGGGCTCGCCCGAGGCAATCCGGGCCGCGCTCGAGGAGTACGCGGTCGAATGCTCGATCGCCAAGGTGCTCGCCAGCGAGGAGCTCGGCTGGGTCGTCGACGAGCTGATCCAGGTCCACGGCGGCTACGGCTACATCGAGGAGTACCCGGCGGCGCGGGCGTTCCGTGACGCCCGGATCCACCGGATCTGGGAGGGGACGAACGAGATCAACCGGCTCCTCATCCCGGGAACGCTCCTGAAGCGGGCGGTCCAGGGCCGACTTGACCTGCTCGGCCCCGCCCGGCGAGCCCAGGAAGCGCTCCTCGCCCCGTCCGGTGGTGACGCGGGGGACGCTGCCGGCGGGCCGCTCGCCGCCGAGGCTGCGCTGGTCGAGGCCGCCCGGCAGGTCACGCTGCTCCTCGCCGGGGCCGCCTTCCAGCGCTTCGGCTCGGCGCTCGATGAGCAACAGGAGGTGCTTGCCGGCGTGGCGGACCTGGCGATCGGCGTGCTCGTCATGGACAGCGCCGTCGCCCGGGCCCGCCGGGCTGGCGGCGTGGAACCGTCTGGCCTCGCTCCCGACCGGGCGGGCCGCCACGTCGATCTCGCTCGCCTCGTCGTGGCCGAGCGCGCCGCCCAGCTCGAGATGACCGCCCGGGCGATCGCGCCGTCGCTGGCCGACGGAGACGAGGCTCGTCTCCTCGTCGCAGGGGTCCGGCGCTTCCTGCGCTCGGACCCGATCGACCGCGTCGCGCTGGGCCGGCAGGTGGCCGGCCACGTCGCCGCAGCGGCGGGCTACCCCGTGTGACCTGATCTCGCCCCGCGCGGGGCACGCCGATCGTCGCCGACCACAGGGAGGAGGAGTCGATGACCGCACCACCAGGGGCAACCCAGCCGAACGGTCCTGCCCGACCCTGGTTTGAGCACTACGAGTCCGGGGTGCCCCACGAGGTCAGCGTCCCGGACGAGACGCTCGACGAGATCCTTCGGGCGACGGCCGAACGGTATCCGGAGCGGGCCGCGATCGACTTCCTCGGCGCCCGGACGACCTTTCGTGAGCTCGACGACGCGGTCGACCGGTTCGCCCGGGCGCTGCTCGCGCGCGGGCTCCGGCCGGGCGACCGGGTCAGCCTCCACCTGCCGAACAGCCCGGCGTTCGTGATCGCCCTCCTCGGCACGCTGCGCGCCGGCGGGATCGCGGCGCCGTCGAGCCCGCTGCTCGTCGAGCGCGAGCTCGACATCCTCCTGCGTCAGACGACGCCTCGCTTCTCGGTCTGCCTCGACCTGCTCGTTCCACGCGTGCGCGCCATCCGGACCGCGATCGAGGGACAGCTGGCGGACGGCGCTCTCTTCTCGACCGGGATCCGCGATTGGCTCCCGGCCCCGATCCGCTGGCTCTACCCGCTCGCCGCGCGCCGGGAAGGCCGATGGCACCCGGTCCCCCACTCCGCGGCGACGCCGAACCTCGGCCGTCTCCTGCGCGAGACTCCCGGCGGCCGGATCGACTCGCCGGGAGCGCCGGACGATCCGGCCGTCCTCCAGCCGACGGGCGGCACGACCGGGATTCCCAAGGCCGCCACGCTCACCCACAGGAACCTGGTCGCCAACGCCCTGCAGACGGCAGCCTGGTTCCCGGACGCCCGGCCGGGGCAGGAGACGGCGCTGTGCGTCGTCCCCTACTTCCACATCTACGGCCTCACGGTGGCCATGAACTACGCCATCCTCATCGGCGCGACGCAGGTTCTCCACCCGCGGTTCGATCCGCTGGCGGTGCTCAAGTCGATCGCCCGGACGCGGCCGCGGACGTTCCCCGGGGCGCCCATGATGTACGCCACGCTGGCGGCTCACCCGGCCCAGTCACGCTACGATCTGCGCTCCATCGAGGCCTGCATCAGCGGCGCGGCGCCGCTCACGCTCGATGTCCAGCGCCGCTTCGAGGAGATCACCCACGGACGGGTGAGCGAGGGCTACGGCCTGACCGAGGCGAGCCCGGTCACCCACTGCAATCCCATCCAGGGCCAGCGCAAGATCGGCACCATCGGGCTGCCGTTCCCGTCCACCGACGCTCGCGTCGTCGACCTCGAGACCGGCGAGCGAACGCTCGGCCCGGGCGAGATCGGGGAGCTCATCGTCCGCGGCCCGCAGGTCATGGCCGGCTACTGGCACCAGCCCGAGGAGACGGCTGCGGTCCTGCGTGACGGCTGGCTCTTCACGGGCGACGTGGCGACGATGGACGAAGAGGGCTACTTCCGGATCGTCGACCGGCGCAAGGACATGATCATCGTCGGTGGCATCAACGTCTATCCACGCGAGGTGGAGGAGGTGCTGATGGCCCACCCCGGCATCGCGGAGGCGGCCGTCGTGGGAGAGCCCGAAGAGCTCCGGGGCGAGGTGCCCCGAGCGTACGTCGTCCTCGAGCCTCCCGGCTCGCTCACCGAGGAGGAGATCCTCGCCTGGTGCCGCGAGAACCTGTCGCGCTACAAGGTGCCGGTGGCGATCGAGTTCCGCACCGAGCTGCCGCGCACGTTCATCGGCAAGGTCCTGCGGCGCGTCCTCGCCGAGGACCGCCTCCAGCCGAGCCCGGCGAGTCCCGCCGGCGGCGGCCAGGAGCAGCCCGCCAGGATCGACGAAGAAGCGGAGACGACCGAGGCGGCCACCCCCGACGACGAGACCGGCCTCGCCTGAGCCGGCAGGGGGAGCCGGTCAGGCGGAGGCGCCACGCTCGGCGAGCCACCCCGCGTAGTTCGTCTCGTCGAGGCCCTTCTCCACCTCGGCCTCGGTGAGGAGGAGCGGCGGGCGGCCGTCGCGGATCGTCTCCTCCGTGATGATGCACTTGCGGACCTCGGTCCGCTCCGGGATGTCGTACATCACCTCGAGAAGCGCCTCCTCGACGATCGTGCGCAGGGCGCGCGCCCCTGTCTTGCGCGAGAGCGCCGCGTTGGCCGTCGCCCGCAGGGCCCCGTCGGTGAAGACGAGGTCCACCTGGTCGAGGCCCTGGAAGCGCTTGAACTGGCGGGTGATGGCGTTCTTCGGCTCGGTCAGGACGCGGACCAGGTCGTCGGCGGTGAGCGCGGAGAGAGTCACCACCACCGGCAGCCGGCCGACGAACTCGGGGATCAGCCCGAACTTGAGAAGGTCCTCCGGCATCAGGCGCTCGAGAACCTTCTGGCGCTCGACCTTCGTCCCCTTCTCGCCCTGGCCGAAGCCGAGCGTCTGCTTTCCCACCCGCTCCTCGATGATCTTCTCCAGGCCGTCGAACGCCCCGCCGCAGATGAAGAGGATGTTCGTCGTGTCGATCTGGATGAAGTCCTGGTGGGGGTGCTTGCGACCGCCCTGCGGCGGCACGTTGGCGACCGTCCCCTCCAGGATCTTGAGGAGCGCCTGCTGGACGCCCTCGCCCGAGACGTCGCGGGTAATCGAGGGGTTGTCGGCGCGGCGGGCGATCTTGTCAATCTCGTCAATGTAGACGATGCCGCGCTCCGCCTGCTCGACATCATGGTTCGAGGCGATCAGCAGTTGCAGCAGGATGTTCTCGACATCCTCGCCGACGTAGCCGGCTTCGGTCACGGAGGTGGCGTCGGCGATGGTGAACGGCACATTGAGCATGCGCGCCAGCGTCTGGGCCAGCAGCGTCTTGCCGCAGCCGGTGGGGCCGATGAGCAGGATGTTGGTCTTGTCCAGCTCGATCTCATCGGGCCCGCTCGGCAGGTTGATGCGCTTGTAGTGGTTGTAGACGGCGACCGCGAGCACGCGCCGGGCGCGCTCCTGGCCGATGACATACTGGCCCAGATAGTC
>JAZDPM010000068.1:0-11016 GCA_043797725.1 Chloroflexota bacterium | reverse complement strand
AGGTTGCGCGGCGGCTCGCGGTCGAAGACCTCGCGGGCGATGGCGTCCGAGCGGTCGCGCGAGCCGCCGGCCGTGGCGAGGTCCTTGCCGCACGGCTCGATCGTCACGCCCAGGAGGCCCCACTGGGCGGCCCACTCGAGGTTCCAGGGGAGCTTCGCGGTCCCGCCGAACGGCGCGACCCGGCCGGAGGCACCACAGCCGTGGGCCCACGTGACGTAGTCGGGTCGGCACTCGTAGGCGACCGTCGTGCCGTCCCAGTCCGTTGCGATCGTCGTCCCGACCTTGCCGCAGCCGGGGCAGACGACGTGGACGGGGAGCCAGCCCTCGGGCCGCTCGACCTTCGACACGCGGCGGTAGACGTCGCGGACGACCTGGGCCCGGTCGAGCGCGGTCCGGATGAACGGGTCCATCTCGCCCGTCGGGTAGATGTCGCTCATCCAGTAGTAGCGATCGGGGTGGATGCCCAGGCCCGCGAAGACGTCGATGAAGGTCTGGGCGTGGTGCCGGGCGTACGACGCGTGGCAGTCGCCGGCCTGGTCGGGCACGTGGGCCAGCGGGCGGCCCATCTCGTGCTCGACGGAATCCGGCGTCAGGAGGGCCTGGGCATCCATCGGGTCCATGTCGTCGACGCCGTAGAGAAGCGTCGCAGGCAGGCCGCGGCCGCGCAGGGCGCGGGTGATGACGTCGAGGATGACGGGGCCCCGCAGGCTCCCCACGTGGACCGTCCCGGACGGGGTCTTCGAGTCGTTGACGACCTGCGGTCCCTCGACCGACGCCGCCAGCTCGTCCGCCCAGTACATGCCTGCGTCCTCCGCTCCGGTGCGCCTGGCCGGGTGGCGGCTCCGGCCGCCCGACCCGGTCCCCCTGGGCGGGCGATCAGCTGATCTCGATGATCTCGTACGTGCAGTCGGACCCGTTCGGCAGCTTCACGACGACCGTGTCGCCCGTCTTCTTGCCGAGCAGGGCCCGGCCGACCGGCGATTCGTTCGAGATCCGGCCCTGCGCCGGTCTAGCCTCGGCGGAGCCGACGATCGCGAACGTCTCCTCGCCGTCGTGCGACTCCACGGTCACGGACGAGCCGAGGGCCACGTATTCGGAGCCGCTGTTCTCGATGATCACCGCGGTCTTGAGCATCGCCTCCAGGGTCTGGATCCGCCCCTCGACGAAGGCCTGCTCATTCTTGGCCTCCTCGTACTCGGCGTTCTCCGAGAGGTCCCCGTGCTCCTTCGCGTCGTGGATGCGGGCAGCGACCTCGAAGCGGCGGATGCTGACCAGCTGCTCCAGCTCCAGGCGGAGCGCGGCCTCGCCCTCTCGCGACAGGTAGGTAGGTTTGCTGTTCACGGAGGAGCTGCCCCCAAGGTGATCTGCCGCGACGGCCGGCGTCGACGACGCGGCGGGCGGCGGTGGGCTGGCTGAGAAGGAAACGAACCCCAGGCACCCGCCTCGATCGAGGCGCGCCCGAAGTCCGGCCGGCGGGGATCATAGCCCCGCCCCTCGGGGGGTGTCAAAGCAGGGTTGGCGGGCTGTCGTCGGGCGTGCGCGAATCGACGACCGAGAAACCGGCGGAAGTCACCGGGCGCGCGACGTGGCCGCTCGTGCGCGGGCACGGCCGGCCGTGCGCGCGACGCCATGCTTCCTGTCGGCGTGGACGATCTCGGTGTGATTCGGTGGTCATTCGGGCGCGCCACGCACGAATCACTGGGCCGGGAACCCCTCGGTCGGGCGCGGAGCAGAGAACATGGCGCGGTGCGCAACCGCCGCCGTGGCCCGTGCGGCGCCCGGCTTGGTGCGAACGCCCGGTCAGGCCTCGCGGCGCACCCCGTATCCGACGAAACGGCCCGCGGCGTCACGCACGACCGGGCGCACACCCCGCACCGCGTCGCGCCGGAGCGGACCGGAGACGTGCGGGTAGGGGCTCCCCGGGTCGTCGTAGCGCCACGGGGCCCCGACGAGGACGATCCGCGGCATCTCAGCCCTCCGTGATGGCGTCGCCGACGCCGACGACATGGCGCAGCCCCTGGCTGTGGTAGCGCTCCACCCAGCCCGGGCGGTCGGGATCGTGGCCCCGGAGGCGGGCGAGGACGAAGGCGAGCAGGGCCACCGGGGCGACGGCCGTGAGCGGGGCCAGGTCCTCCGCCGCGGACGCGGGGAGCGGCAGGTGGTCGGCGCCTTCGATCGCCGGCGCGTCCCCGGGCCCCACCTCCACGATGCGGGCGCCCCACCCGGCGGCGTGGCGGGCCAGGTCGAGGGTGGCCTCGCGGCCGGGCCCGGCCGGCGCGAGGGCGACCACGACGCTGTCCGGCCCGACGATCGTGGCCGCGCCGGATGCCATCTCCCACGACTCGGCACCCTCGGCGTGGACGAGGGCCATCTCCTTGAGCTTGAGGGCCGCCTCGTGGGCCGCGGCGGCAGCGTTGCCGCTGCCCACGACGAAGACGTGCTCGCGATCGACGAGGTCCCAGGCGAGCGGCTCGACGCGGGGCGCCGCCACCGTGACGGCGTCCGCCACGTCGTCGGCGGCCGCAGCCAGGGCCGCGCGGATGGTCTCCGCCCGGGCGCCGCCGAGCAGCTCGCCCAGGACGAGGTGCGTGGCGACGAGCGTCGAGACGAACGTCTTGGTCATGACCGGGACGCAGCTGGGGCCGCCGGCCGACCGGACGACGTGGTCCGCAGCCCCGTCCAGGGTGCTGCCCGGGACGTGCACGATACCGACCGTCGGAACGCGGCCGCGGAGCTCCTGCACAACGGCCAGGACGTCGCGGAACTCCCCGGAGGCCGAGATGCCGATGACCGCGTCGCCGGCGCTGAGGGCCGGCAGGTAGTGGCGGAACTCGCCGGCTGGAAGCGCGATCACCGTGGGGTCGTCCGGGCCGGCGTGGCGCCGGTAGAACGTGGCGGCGGCCAGGGAGGAATGGTACGAGGTGCCGTTGCCGATGACGTGGATCCGCCGCGTCCCGGCGGCACGCAACGCCTCCGCGGCCGCCCGGGCGCCCGACAGGCTCTCGGCGAGCGTGGCCCGGATGGCGTCTGCCTCCGCATGGATCTCGGCGAGGACGATGCCCTTGATCATGGGGTCCGTCGGGCTCCTTTCGGGACGCCGCTCAACGAGAAGGTCGGGCCGGCGGGGCCACGACGACGCGGACACCGCGGGCCCGCAGGGCCACGACGTCGGCGGGATCGACGCCGGCGTCGGTGACGACCGTGTCGACCTCCCTGATCCCGAAGACGAACGCGGGGGAGACGCCGCTGAACTTCGAGGCATCGGCGAGGACGACGCAGCTCCGGGCACTCCGCCGCAGCGCCCGGTCGGTCAGGATCTCGGGGATCGAGTCGTTCATGAGCCCGTGGTACGGGTCGAGCGCGCCGATCCCCATGAAGAGCGTGTCGGCGCGAAGCTCCCGCAGGGCGAGCTCGGCGAGGTGGCCCAGCATCGAGTGCATCCGCGGGCGGACGACGCCGCCGAGGATCACGAGCTCGATGCCGTCGCGATCGAGGAGGACGCTCGCGACGTCGAGCGCGTTCGTGATGACCGTGAGGCGACGGTCGACGAGCCGCCGCGCCAGCGCCAGGGTCGTGGAGCCGCTCGAGATGGCGATCGTCTGGCCATCCTCGACGAGGCCCGCGGCGGCGGCGGCAATCGCCCGCTTCGCCTCGGCGGCAGGGTCGCGGCGCCCGGGCGCGGTCGCGGCGTTGCCGGGAAGCGCGGCGCCCCCGTAGGTCCGCACGAGGGTGCCGTCGTCGGCCAGCCGGGCCAGGTCGCGCCGGATCGTGGACGGCGTGACGCCCAGGTCTCGCGCCAGGGTGGCGACACTGGCCCGCCCGTCCTCGCGGAGGCGATGAATCAGCCTGCTGCTGCGGTCGAGGCGCGGCATGTGCGCATCCTGTGACGCGCACCGCGCTCCGTCAACGCGAATCCTGCGCGAATCGCGCAGGTTCATCGTTGTCCGCGTCACGCCCGGCGGCGTACGATCTCGGCACTACGCACGAGGTTCCCATGCCGTACCTGCTGGGCACGCGACGCGGCCTGGAAGCGTGTGCCTCCGCCCGCGGAACCTTCGCCGTCCTCGCCCTGGACCATCGCCAGAATCTCCGCAAGGAGCTGCACCCGGGCGCCCCGGAGACGACGACCCACGGGGAGATGGTCGCCTTCAAGCGGGCGGTGGTGCGGGCGCTCGCGGAGACGGCAACCGGCACCCTCCTCGACCCGGAGATCGGCGCGGCCCAGTGCATCGCCGACGGCTCTCTCCCGGCGGCGGCCGGGCTCATCGTCGCCGTCGAGGCGACCGGCTACGAGGGACCGCCGACGGCCCGGGTGAGCCGCGTCCTGCCCGGCTGGTCGGTAGAGCAGGCCAGGCGGATGGGTGCCTCGGCGGCGAAGCTCCTCGTCTACTACCACCCGGACGCGGTGAACGCGGCCGACCAGGAGCGGCTCGTGGCCGAGGTTGCCGCCGCCTGCCGGGCCGCCGACCTCGCCCTCTTCGTGGAGCCCCTCGGCTTCGATCCGACCACCGGCGGGAAGCTGACCGGTGAGGCGCGGCGACGCTGTGTCGTGGAGACCGCGCGAAAGCTCATGGCCCGCGGCGGCGACATCCTCAAGGCCGAGTTCCCGTACGACCCGGGCGTGACGGACGAGGCTGCCTGGGCCGAGGCCTGCGCCGAGCTGGACGCCGTCTCCCCGGTCCCCTGGGTCCTGCTCTCCGGCGGCGTCGACGACGCGACCTTCGAGCGCCAGGTTGCGGTTGCCTGCCGGGCCGGGGCGTCGGGCGTGCTCGTCGGGCGATCGGTCTGGGCCCCCTCCGCGACGATGCCGGCAGCCGAGCGCGACGCCTGGCTGGCCACGGTGGGCCGGGCCCGCCTTGGGCGCCTCGTGGCCCTCGTCGACGAGGCAGGCGTGCCGTGGCAGGCGCGGCGCGGGACGCTGGCCGCGGCCGAGGCGCCCGGCGAGGGCTGGTACAGGGACTACTGAGCCACGATGAATCCCGCCCTCGTCCGGTCCTCGGATCCCGAGGCAGCCGTCGGCCGTGACCTCGACCTGCTGGTCCTCGGCGAGGTCAACGCCGACGTCGTCGTCCGCGCCGCAGACCCGCGGCCCGTTTTCGGACAGGTGGAGCGCTGGGTGGACGCGATCGAGCTCGTGATCGGCAGCTCGTCGGTCATCTTCGCCTGCGGGGCCGCCCGCCTGGGTCTGCGCGCCGCCTTCGCCGGCGTCGTCGGGGACGACGCCCTGGGCCGCTTCATGCTCGCGGCGATGGCCGAGCGCGGGCTCGACACCTCCGCCGTCCGGGTGGACCCCCGCGTGCCGACAGGGGCGAGCGTGGTCCTGTCCGGCCCGTCCGACCGGGCGATCCTGACGACGCCGGGGACGATCCCCCTCCTGCGGGTGGCGGACGTTCCCGACGCGCTCGTGGCGCGGGCCCGGCACGTCCACGTCGGGAGCGTCTTCCTGCTGGATGCGGCCCGGCCCGACCTGCCCGGCTTCTTCCGTGCCGCGCGAGCGGGCGGCGCGACGACGTCGTTCGACTGCAACTGGGATCCCCGCGAGGAATGGGACGGCGGCGTTCGGGCGCTCCTCGCCGAGACGGACGTCTTCCTCCCGAACGCGGCCGAGGCGACCCGCATCGCGGGCGTCGACGACGCGGAGGCGGCCGCCCGGGCGCTGGCGGCGCTGGGCCCGCGGGTTGTCGCGGTGAAGCTGGGAGCCGCGGGCGCGTTGGCCGTCACGGCCGAAGGCGATGCCGCCCGCTGTCCGGCCCTCGCCGTCGACGCGGTCGACACGACGGGCGCCGGCGACTCGTTCGACGCCGGCTTCCTGGCCGGCTGGCTGGCCGGCCGGCCCCTGGCGGCGTGCCTTGCCCTCGGCGTCGCCTGCGGGTCGCTCTCCACGCGCGGCGTGGGCGGCACGGTTGCGCAGCCCACCCTCGCCGAGGCCGACGCGGCCGCCCGCGCCGCGGGCCTGCCGGCGTGAGCGCGGCCGCCGGCGCGTCGCTCGTCCGGCGCCTGGTCTGCGTCTCCGTCAACGCCGCCATCGACAAGACGGCGTCCGTCGACCACCTCGTCCCGGGTGAGATCCACCGCCCCGTGATGCTCTCGGTCCTGCCCGGCGGGAAGGCCCTCAACGTAGCCCGGGCCGCTCGAACGCTGGGGCTGGAAGCGTCGGTGGTGGCGGTTCTCGGCGGTCGGGCCGGCGACTGGATGGAGGATGCCCTCGCCGCCCGCGGGATCCCGGCGCGCGCGGTCCGTGTCGCCGGCGAGACGCGCACGTGCCTGTCCGTGCTGGATCGCGCGACCGGCTCGCTGACCGAGTTCTACGAGGCTGGGGTGACCCTGGACGCCGCCGGCTGGGCGGCGGTAGAGGCAGCCCTCGCGGCAGCGCTGGCGGACGATCCTTCCGGCACGCTCGCCGTGATCGCCGGGAGCCTGCCGCCGGGGACGCCGGTCGATGGGTACGGACGCCTGGCGTCCATCGCCGCGGGAGCGGGAGCGCGGGCAGCCGTTGACGTGGGCGGAGCGCACCTCACCGCCGCGCTGCCGGCTCGGCCGTGGCTCGTGAAGGTCAACGCCCACGAGGCAGCGGAGGCGACCGGGATCCCGGCGCCGGACGAGGCGGGCACGCTGGCCGCCGCCCTGGGGCTCCGGGCGGCGGGTGCGTCCGCCGTGCTGGTGACGCGCGGGGCCGCCGGGGCCGTGCTCGTCGACGACACCGGCACCGCCTGGCGAATCGGCCCGCCACCGGAGATCGGATCGTACGTGGTCGGCAGCGGCGACGCCCTCCTGGCGGGGTTGGCGGCCGCCCTTGCGATCGGCCTCCCGCTCCCCGAGGCCGCCCGCCACGGGGCCGCGGCCGCCTGCGCCAACGCCCTCGTCCCGGGCCAGGGCGAGCTGGACCCGGCCGACGCTGCTCGCGTGCTCCCCAACGTCACGCTCGCGCGCGTCAACGCCCCAGAGGCGGGCGCCCCGGCCCGCAAGGCGGACGCCCCGTCCCGCAAGGCGGGTGCCCCGTCCCGCCGATCCTCCGCTACCCCGCCGCCAGCCGCTCCAGGCGCTCGCGAACGCGGCGCAGGGCACGCCGGTCCGGGCAGGCCAGGAAGCAGGTGTCGTCGCCGGCGATCGTTCCGACGACGTCCGGCCAGCGGGCACGATCCAGCGAGGCGGCGATCGCGTGGGCGGACCCCGGCAGAGTGACGAGGACGAGCATCAGCCCGGCTTCGCGGATCTCGACCGGCAGGTCACGGAAGAGGCGTCGGAGGCGGTCCTCGCCGGTCAGGTCGGCCTCGGCGAGGCGCGGCGGAGGGGCGTAGACACTGACCCCGTCGCGATGCGCCTTGACCAGCTGCAGCTCGGCGATGTCGCGGCTGATCGTGGCCTGCGTCGTGCGGAAGCCCCGCTCGCGGAGCGCGGCGGCCAGCTCCTGCTGGGTCCGGATGGGGCGCAGCTCCACCAGGTCGCGGATGGCCCGCTGGCGGAGCTGCTTCATGACCTCCATCGTCGCGCGTCCTCGCCTCTACGCGCTCAGAAAGTAGACGACGACGACCACGGCGAGGGCCAGGCGGTAGGCCACGAAGATCGTCATGGGGTGGCCGCGGAGGTAGCGGAGGAGGCCGGCGATCGCAACCAGCCCGGCGAATGTCGCGGCGGCGAACCCAACGATGAGCGGCCCCATCTCCACCGCGACGCCCGCCTCGCCGGTGAGGAGCTTGCGAATCTCGTAGGCGCCGGCCCCGGCGATGATCGGGGCCGCCATGAGGAACGAGAAGCGGGCCGCGGCCTCCCGCGTGAGCCCGAGGGCCAGCCCGGCGCTGATGCTGATCCCGGACCGGCTGATCCCCGGCACGAGGGCGAGCGCCTGGGCGCAGCCGACGAAGAAGGCGCCGCCGAACCCGAGGTGCTCCATCCCGGCCGCCCGGCGGCCGAACCGGTCGGTCATCCAGAGGATCGCGGCGCCGACGACGAGCATGAGGGCGACCAGGACCGGCTGGCGGACCTCCGTCTCGAAGAAGTCGTTGAGGAGGAGCCCCGCGGCGATCGCCGGGGGCATCGTGGCCGCGATCATCCAGGCCAGCTTCCGATCGGGGTCCCCGGCCAGGGAGCGGTCCCGGATCGTGGCCAGCCCGGCCGGCACGAGCCGGGCCCAGTCGCGCCAGAAGTAGACGAGGAGGGCGACGAGCGTCCCCACGTGGACCACGACCCCGAAGGCCAGGGAGGTGAGGAAGGGATCGTGCCAGCCGAAGAGGTAGGGCAGGACGATGAGGTGCCCGGACGAGGAGATCGGCAGGAACTCCGTGAGCCCCTGCACGATCCCGATGACGAGCGCCTGGAGGATGAGGTCCATGGGACTAGGGGGACGGGCCGCGCCCCGAGGCGAGGCCCGTGGTCCCCGGCCTGCCTAGCGGATGAAGATTGGGGCGAGGACCAGCGTGATCGTCGCCAGGAGCTTGACGAGGACGTGGAGCGAGGGGCCGGCGGTGTCCTTGAACGGATCGCCGACCGTGTCGCCCACGACCGCCGCGGCGTGGGCGTCGCTCTTCTTGCCCAGGATGTTGCCCGCGGCGTCCTTGAGGTGGCCCGCTTCGATGTACTTCTTGGCGTTGTCCCAGGCGCCACCGCCGTTGTTGAGGACCGTGGCGAGGAGGACGCCGGCGATCGTGCCGACCATGAGGAGGCCCGCCACGGCCTCGTAGCCGAGGAGGACGCCGACGAGGACCGGCGTCGCGACGGCCACCAGGCCCGGGGCGACCATCTCCCGAAGCGCGGCCTTGGTGGTGAGGTCGACGACCCGGGCGTAGTCCGGGCGGCCGGTGTAGTCCATGATCCCCGGGATCTCGCGGAACTGGCGGCGCACCTCGACGATGATCGCGGAGGCCGTCGTGCCGACGGCCCGGATCGCGAGCGAGCTGAAGAAGTAGACCAGCATGGAGCCCATCAGGGCGGCGACGAAGACGTTGACGTTGGCGAGGTTGACCGACGTCATGAGCTCGACGCCCGGCTTCCCGGCCTCGATCTGGCGCCCCAGGATCAGGTTGACCTTGTCGATGTAGGCCGAGAAGAGGAGGAAGGCGGCGAGCGAGGCGGACGCGATCGCGTAGCCCTTCGTGAGCGCCTTCGTCGTGTTGCCGACGGCGTCCAGGCGGTCGGTGATCTCCCGGGCGCTCGCCTCGGCCCGGCTGAACTCGGCGATACCGCCGGCGTTGTCGGTGATCGGCCCGAAGGTGTCCATGGCCAGGATGTAGGCAGTGGTCATGAGCATGCCCATCGTGGCCACGGCCGTCCCGAAGATCCCGCCCACGTTTCGGCCGTCGGCGCTGACGAGGTTGGCCTGCTGGCCGAGCCAGTGGCTGGCGAGGATCGCGATCCCGATCGTGATCGCGGTGACGAAGGTCGTCTCGTAGCCGACGGCGGTGCCGCTGATGATGTTCGTGGCCGGGCCGGTCTTGCTGGCCTCGGCGATCTCGCGGACCGGGCGGTACGAGCCGGCCGTGTAGTACTGGGTGATGTAGACGAAGGCGACGCTCGTGGCGAGGCCGACGACGCCGGCCCCGAAGAACCAGATCCAGGGCGGGAGCCCGTTGGCGCCGGTCTGCGTGCCCGTCTGCATCATCACGTTCGTGACGAACCCGAGGGCGACGACGGACAGGAGCGTCGTGACCCAGTAGCCGCGGTTGAGGATGTTCATCGGGTTCTCGTCCTCGCGCCCGCGGACGAAGAACATCGCCACGATGGTCGCCAGGAGGCCGAAGGCGCGGATCACGAGGGGGAAGAAGATCCAGCTCTCGGGGCTGGCCCAGCCGGCGTTCCGGGCGACCGTGTAGACGCCCACGCCAAGGATCATGGCCCCTATGTTCTCGGCGGCGGTTGACTCGAAGAGGTCCGCCCCGCGGCCGGCGCAGTCACCGACGTTGTCGCCCACGAGGTCGGCGATGACACCCGCATTGCGCGGGTCGTCCTCGGGGATCCCCGCCTCCACCTTGCCGACGAGGTCGGCGCCGACGTCCGCGGCCTTCGTGTAGATGCCACCCCCGAGCTGGGCGAAGAGGGCCACGAAGCTGGCCCCGAAGCCGTAGCCGACGATCAGGAAGGGCGCCTGGTGGATCGTCGTCTCGTTCAGTCCGCCGAAGGCGGCAAACATCAGGTAGACGCCCAGGAGCGACAGGGCCACGACGAGGAAGCCCGAGACGGCCCCGCCGCGCATGGCCACCTGGACCGCCTCGACGAGGCTTCGGCGCGCGGCGGCGGCGGTGCGGACGTTGGCCTTGACGCTGATGTACATGCCGATGATCCCGGAGGCCATCGAGCACGCCGCGCCCACGAGGAAGGCGATCGCCGTCCGGATGCCCAGCTCGGGCCCGAAGATGCTCGTGTCGGCGACGTCCTCCGTCTCGAAGACCGAGATGAGGACGCCGATCGCCACGCCCCCGACGAGGGCGAGGATCGCGATCGTCACGTACTGGCGGCGGATGAAGGCCACGGCGCCCTCGAAGATCATCGCCGCAACGGCCTCCATCTCCCTGGTCCCCGTGTCCCGCCGGAGCACGTCGCGGGCGAGGTAGAGGGCGAAGGCGATGGCGATGAGCCCCGCCGGCAGGATGACGAGCTGGAGCATGTCGGAGCTCATGGGCTGGTTCTGCGACCTCCCTGTCAGGCACAACCGTCCGCCCTGGCGCGACCGTCGCGCAGGGGACGAGGGATCTCTGGCGCACCTGGGGCCGCCGGCCCTCCTCGCGGCGGGACGATGGGGCGGCTCAGGCCGTCGGCGAGTGTACCAACTGCCCGCAGAGGGGGTCAATCGGCGCATATCGCGCTGTCAATCGGCGCATATCGCGCCGTCTATGCAGCCCTGCGCAGGCGCCCACCCCGGGCGAGCGTGCAGGGGCGGTACATGACGCCGTACCCCTATACTGCCGGACTTGTGACACGACGCCCCCTCGGGTGCCTCTTCGAGATCGTCGAGACGCTCGTCCTCACGCTCATCATCTTCTTCGTCATCCAGACGTTCGTCGCCCAGCCGTACCGCGTCGAGCA
>JAZDPM010000059.1:0-4859 GCA_043797725.1 Chloroflexota bacterium | reverse complement strand
GCCAGGCCCGCGGCCGGGACTTCCGCTACTCCTGGCTGGCAGACCAGTCCCAGGTCCCGCAGGGGATGGGGGAGCCGATGCCCTGGCTGATCGTCAGCTCGATCGAACCGGCGACCGCCGTCGGCGAGGTGAACGTGCCCGTCAGCTTCCCCAGGCTGCTGGAATCCACCTGCAGCGTTCCGCCGCTGATCGGGTGGGTCGAGCCTTCCCGGGACATCATGGAGCCCGCGCTGAAGCCCTCGCACTTCAGGTTCGTGAAGAAGGCCGACAGCGAGGTGATCGCGCTGCCGTCATCGGACACCTTCAGGGTGATCACCGCCGTCGCGGCCTTGTCGCCCATCTCGATGGGGCCCGAGAGGGTCGCCCCGGGTTCTGGAGTCGGCGGCGCGCCAGCCCCGCATCCGACGAGGAGGACTGCCGCCAGAGCGGCAATGAGAAACCGAATGCCTGGCATTGCCCGACCTCCCTGGCGTCCATCGACACCGGCTCTGCGCCGGCATCGGGACGCGCTGCGCGGGTCGGTCTCGCCAGTGGCTCGGCGCGGTCCCGGCGGCCAGGGTGTGGGCCGCGCGTCAGGGCCTCCCGTGGTGGGAGCACCATCGATGCGCCTGCCGCGCCCTGCCTAGAGGCATCGGTCACGAACCGGGCGCCGGTGCCGCCTCGCGGGCCGGCGACAGTGCTCCGGCAGCGCCCGAGCTGCCACCTTGCGCGTGACCGGCGCGGTCCCGCGCGATCAGACGCCCGGCGTCGGCGTCGGCTCCAGGCCCGGCGTCTCGCCCGGCGACGAGGACGGGCCCGGCGAGGGTGTCGGGCTTGGATCTGGGTCTTCTCGTCCACCGAGAGGACGATCGCCCGCTCAGGTGGGGCGAGATAGAGCCCGACGACGTCGGTGATCTTGGCAGGAGCGGGGCCCGGCGGGAGCCGGGCTGGAGGCCGGGACTTCCGCTACTCCTGGCTGGCAGACCAGTCCCAGGTCCCGCAGGGGATGGGGGAGCCGACTCCCGGGTTGATCGTCAGCTCAATCGAACCGGCGACCGCCGTCGGCGAAGTGAACTCGCCCGTCAGCTTCCCCAGGCTGCTGGAATCCACCCGCAGCTCTCCGCCGCTGATCGGGTGGGTCGATCCGTCCTGGGTCATGATGGAGCTCGCGCTGAAGCCCTCGCACTTCACGTCCGTGAAGAAGAACGACATCGAGGTGATCGCGCTGCCATCATCGGACACCTGCAGGGTGATCACCGCCGTCGTGGCCTTGTGGCCCATCTTAATGGGGCCCGAGAGGGTCGCCCCGGGGTTGGGTCGGATGCCGGGGACCTCGGTCGGAGCGGGCGTGGGCGTCGGAGCCACGGACGGAGTTGCCCTTGACTCGGTCGTCGCTGTCGGGATTGCCGGTGCGACGGTAGTCACCGCTGTCGGGGTTACCGGTGCGGCGGTAGTCGCCGCCGCCGAAGGGCCCGGCGTCGTGAGCGGCGTGCTTGCCCCGCATCCGACCAGGAGGAGTGCCGCCAGCGCGGCCGTGAAGAACCGAACGCCTGGCATTGCCCGACCTCCCTGGCATCTCGACACCGGCGGCGCACCGACATCTGGACGCGCTGCGCGGGTCGGTCTCGCCAGTGGCTCGGCGCGGTCCCGGCGGCCGGGGTGTGGGCCGCGCGTCAGAGCCTCCCGTGGTGGGGGCACCATGCGCATGCCTGCCGCGCCCTGCCCAGAGGCATCGGTCACGAATCGGGCGCCGGTGCCGCGTCGCGGGCCGACGACCGGACTCCGGCGGCGCCGAAGCTGCCGGCTTGCGCGCAGCCGGCACGGGGCCCGCGCGATCAGACTCCCGGCGTCGGCGTCGGTTCCAGGCCCGGCGTCTCGCCCGGCGAGGGTGTCGGGCCCGGCGAGGGTGTCGGGCTCGGCGAGGGTGTCGGGCCCGGCGTCGGCGCCGCGAGCGTTCCGAGGGGCACCAGGAGGGTCGCGGCCTCGTGCGACATGATGTAGCCCGACGAGTGCATCCAGTAGACGAGCGCCAGGGAGTTCAGCTGCGCCTCGGGGGCGATCGAGGTGACCCACCCCTCGACGGTCTGGCCGGCCAGGAGCTCCCCGGACCCGAGGGCCGGCTCACGCTCCTCCCACATCACGATGGGCTGCTTCCAGTCCGTGCCCTTGGCGTCCCGGAGCGTGTAGGTGCGATCGTTGTAGCTCGTCTTCTTCAGGGCCTTGATGCGCACATAGACCGTGACGTACGCCGAGCCGGCCTCCGGCCGGGCCCGCCCGCCTCCGGCCCACCGCTCGACGCGGGACACAAGGTGGTACTGCGCGTTCTCGAGCCGGACCGTCTGGCCGCGGCGGCCCAGGGCCGCGAAGTTGCCGCACCAACGGCTCGATCCGCGCCGAAACACGAGCGCGACGCCTGCCCCGGCGTTCCAGGCCCCGCGGACCTGCTTTACCCGCGTGGAGGTGACGGCCAGGTTCCTCGTGATCGCCCCCGTCGAGCTCGACGTCACCGACGGGAGCGTGAACAGGGCGGGGCCGAGGGCGGAGAAGATCCACCCGCAGCTGCCCTTGTAGACGGTTACCGCGACCGTCGACCCCGCCCGGAGCTTCGTCGCCCGGATCCGGAGGATGCCGCTGCCCGTGTCGTAGACCGTGAGCGTCGAGGTGTCCGTCAGGCGGCCTCCGCCCCGGGTCTGCCACCCCTGGACGACCGTTGCGGCAGAGACGACGCCGGCATCCATCAGCATTGCGCCCGTGAGCACCACGGTCGCCACGGCAACCGCGATCGCCCGGTTGGTCACACGCCCGCGGGGCAGCCCGCCCCGGCGGGGCATCTCACCGATCATCAGTCCAGCCTCTCTCTCACCTGTCCGTGGAGCTGCGGGTCACCGGCGATGCCGGGTTGTGCAGCACGTTGCCGGCCTGGGACGCTTTAACGGTGCTCTCAGCGGGGCCTCAAGGTGACGGTCCACTCGCAGGCTTGCGAAGGATCCTCGGCGCGAGACTTCACGAAGTAGGGGACGGCGTCCAGCCCCGGGAGCTCCTGGGTCACCGTCTTGTGGCCGCCTTCGTCCTCGGTCACGTACTCGATGGCGCACGAGACCTCGCTCCCTATGGCTGCGTGCATGGGGTTCCACAGGCAGACCATGGCGAGGCAGTTGTACTGGCCCGCGGGCACTTGAAGGTCGGTGGTCATCGTGTAGTCGCCGCCGGCGAGGTCGCGCATCTCGGTCTGCGCGGTGCCCGAGCCGGAGAACGAGACCGACCCCGGTCCGGCCGCGGGCATCGTGCTCGTCGGGTTTGGCGTCAGGGGGAGGAGCGGCGAGGCGACCGGCATAGTCGGCGGCGGAGCAGGCGTCGGCGGTCGTGCTGCCTCCGCGGATGGCGCGGGCGTTTCGATCGCGGTCGACTCGGCCGCGAAGCGAACCCCGCCGGGCCACGCGAGGACCGCGTCGCCGGCGGCCCCCGGATCCTGGAACGCCAGCTCGAGCTCGATCGTCTTCCCCGCACCGATCACGGCAAGCGCCTCCTCGAAGGTCGTGCCGTTCGAGCGTGCCACGACCATCATCGCGCAGTCGGCAGCCTGGCGGCCCTGTGCGTCGGGCGCCGAGAACGAGCACGTGGATGCGCTGGTAGCCCGGCCCGCCCACGTGGCCATGGCGTACGGGCCTGTCCCCATGCGCACGCCGGCGACCGGTAGTCGACTACCGTCGGGTGTCAGCAGGACCGGTCCGTCACGGCTCAGGTCCAGCACGCCCGGACTCGTCGCCGGGTTCTCGATCCTGAGGAGAACGCAGTGGTGGGTGGCGCCCGTCAACGAGGAGACTCCAGGCGTGGGCGACGGCTCGGCGGTCGGCGTCGGCTCCCCGGGCAGGGCGGGCGGCTCAGCTGGCGGTGCCGGTGGCTCGGCCGGCGGGGCGGCCGGCACTTCCGTAGCCGGGCTGCACGATGCGGCACGCACGAGGGTGACTCGCCAGACGTTCGCGTCTTGCACCTCGCCCGGCTCGATGACCGGCCGCTGGTCGACGAGCCAGGTCTGCCCGGCGCGCCAGGCGCCCACCTCGGCGGGTTGACCGGCAGGGAGCGGCGTACCGCCCGCCGACACCGGCTCGGATGGCGTCCCGCCGCCGCACGCAGCGGAGGCAGCGAGCAGGATGACGGACGACGCAACAAGGGCGACCCGGGCCGCGCGCGACATCGAACTCCACCTTCGTGGGCGGGTCGGGTTCGCCAGTGGCTCGGCGCGGTCCCGGCGGCCAGCATGTGGCCCGCGCGTCATCGCCTACCCGCAGATGGGAAGAAACGTACGCGGATCAACCCGCGTTGTCTACGGCCGTTTCGCGCTGGGTTCCTGTTGCCAGGGGGACGATGGTCTGCGGCCCGTCGTGTGGCTCGACCCTCCGTGCGGTGGAGCGCCTCGGTCGTCAGCGGCAGCCGCAGCGGCACGCACCCGGCGTCTACTCAGGGCGCGGCGCGGCAATCGGCACGTGGGCCTGCTCCACTCTGAACCGGGTGGGCGGCTGGCGCTCGCCGTTGAGCACGATGACCCAGGAGTAGTCGCCCGGCGCCCGGAACGGGAACGGCCCGGCGAAGACGAGGAGGGCCCGCTGTTCGCTGCCCGGAGTCATCCCCGGAGGTCGGCCGACCTCGATGGCCCCCTGCGGCGCATCGAAGACCAGGTTGTTGTCCGGGGCTTGATGCAATGCGCTCAAGCGGGTGCCCCGCGCGAGTGCCCACCCGCGGGCGTGCTCGCCGGCCCCGGCCGGAGGGGGTCCGTGATACCGGGAGCGGATTCCCGACTCCTCGGCACGGAGCCGCGAAGCGACCCGCAGCCAGGCGCCCGCGCCTCAGTGGCTGGCGATGCGCTCGGCGAGGGAGCGGCC
>JAZDPM010000055.1:0-6793 GCA_043797725.1 Chloroflexota bacterium | reverse complement strand
AGCGCCGCGTCGACGTCGGCCCGCAGGGCGCGTTCGTCGATGACCGGGAGGCGCCGCCAGCGCTGGAGGAGCTGTGCCGCGGAGTGCCGGGCGGTCCGGAGCGGCCGCAGTTCGGCGACCGGCCTCCCGTCGCGCGTGACGATGAGGAGCTCGCCGGCGAGGACGCGGTCGACCACCTCCCGCCCGTGATTGCGGAGCTCGCGGATCGTGACGTCTGCCATGGCGCAAGTGTATCACGCGTGAGACGAACGGCAGCGCCGTCGCCCGGGTTCGCGGCGAGGATCAGGGAGGGTATTCGGCCGCACCATCCAGCCAAGCACGGGCCGGCAGCCTTGCGTACCCTCGCTCCGCCTCGCCGTCGCCCGCGTCGGGCTCAGAGCGCTCCCTGCCGCAGCAGGTCGAGGAGCCGCTGGACCCGCGCGAAGGCAAGAGCCTGGAGTTCGTCGGCCTCGGTCGAACGGAGCTGCGCGCGCCGATAGAGGGCGACGCTGGTCGCGCCGATGGTGTCCACGGTGGCGAGCTTCGCAGCGAGCACGCTGAGGGCTCTGCGAACGGGTTCCACCGAGTTGAACTCGGCAATCCCCGCCGCGATGTCGTCGACGCCGGCATGGCGGAGGAGGAAGTCGATGTCGTAGGCGTCCTTCGGCTTGTCGCGCTCGCCCATCGCGAGACCCTTGAGCACGACCATGACGGCGGGCGTCGCGACGCGCACCGACACCCGGCTCGCCCCCGATGCGCTCATGCCGGCGACCTGGTCCCACCCGCGGGGTCGCTGGCGCGAGCAGGTCGACTGCCGCCGACGATCGTCATCGCGTCCGCAAAGCGGGCGAGGATCGTCCAGAGCTCCAGCATCACGCGCTGGGCAGCGACCACCGATGCCGGATTCTCCCGAGGATCTACGGTTCCCACAGAACGCTCCGCTCACGGATGAAGGCGGCCGCCTCACCTGCCGCGCCACCCCGCCGTTCTTCCTGGGAGCCGAGGCACTCGCCGCCGCCAGGTTGGATGGCACGAGGTCGGCGCTCGTGGAGATCCACCGCGGCGATGCGCGAGGACTGGCAGCTCGCCCGCGCCCACGAGCTGCTCGGTCTGCGCGCACCATAAGTTTGGTTAACCTGTTGCGCGGGGGCCAGTTCTTGCATAGTCTTGGTGCATGACCGAGCGCAAGAGCGTGGAAGGCCGGGGCTCAGACCTGCTGGTCTTCTTCGCGCAACGCAATCCGCCCACGTTCGACGCCCGCGAGGCGGCAGAGCTGCTCGCGGTCGACACGTCGACGCTGGCTCGGATCCTCTCCACGCTCGCAGCGCGTGGCTGGATAACCCGGCATCGCAAGGGCATCTACGAGATCGCGCCGCTCTGGGCCACCCCGTCGCAGCCCTTCGACCCGGATCGATACGCGGCCCTCGCGCGCTGGGTTCGCGAGCCCTACTACGTCGGGTTCCGGTCCGCCCTGGAGATCCGCGATTGGCTTGACCATCCGGTCCGGGGCCGCATCTGGATCGCCGTCTCGACGCCACATCACGCTCCCACCACGATGCGTGACCGCGTCACGTGGGTCGTCCTGCGGGAGGACCGGTTCAGCTGGGGTCGAGAACGGCACTGGATCGGGGATCAGGCGATCTGGATCAGCGATCCCGAGCGGACCGTGCTCGACGGCCTGCACCTGCCCCGACATGTCGGGGGTGTCACAGAGGTCGTCAGCGTGCTCGTCCGCGCCTGGTCGTCGTTCGACCGCGCCCGTCTCCAGGAGCACGCGGACCGGTTCGCGATCGAAGCCGTTCGGCGACGGCTTGGCTTCGTCCTGGAGGCGGTCGACCTTCCGGGAGCCCCCGAGTTGGCCGAGCAGCTCCACGCCACGCTCTCGCACTCGCGGCGCTCGCCGGTGGTGCTCGACCCGAGCCTCCCGATCGACGGCCCGGTCGACCGGCGCTGGGGAGTGCGCGTGAACCTCGATCGTGCCCAGATCGCCGGAGCGGGACGCACGTGATCGGCCGGCCGGAGATCCAGCGGCTGGCACGTGCCGGTGGCGTCGACGAGCGGACCCAGGAACGCGACTACGTCCTGGCCTGGCTGCTCGCCAGCATGGCGGCGCAGGACTTCGGCCTGGTGCTCAAGGGCGGGACCTGCCTGCGCCGCTGCTACATCCCCGGCTACCGGTACTCGGAGGACCTGGATTTCACCCTCGGCCCCGGGGCAACCCCGATCGATGCCGTCGACGCTGTCTCAGCCTGGTGTCGGTTCATCGGCGAGGAGGCCGGGATCCGGGCCGATCCGACGGCCGACGACACCATCGCCCAAAGGCGAGCATGGGTCTCGTTCACCGGACCGCTCGCGGCGCGAAGGAACAGGGCAATCAAGGTCGATCTGGCCGACAACGAGGAGATCGTCGGCCCTATCGTCCGCCGGCCACTCCTGTCCGAGTACTCGGATCTCCCGGATGGCAGGTACGAGGTGCCGGCCTACTCGCTGGCCGAGATCTGGGCGGAGAAGACGCGCTCCCTGATGCAGCGGGCCGAGCCGCGTGATGCGTATGACCTCGAAGCGCTCGCGGATCACGACGGCGACGTGCCGGGCTTGGCGCGTTCGATCTTCGAGCGGAAGGCACGCGCGAGAGGACTCGATCCGGGCGACCTCGGGCGACGCCTCGACGCTCGGGAGAAGACGCTCGAGCGAATGTGGGCCGACCGGTTGCGGGACCAGGTTGTCGATGTACCCGAGTTCGACTCGACGTGGCGCGCAGTCCGGCGGGTTCTTCGACAGGCGGGCTACCTGTAGACGACCGGGGAGCGACCACCTCGGGGCACGGATGTCGCGGCGCTCCGGCAGCTCATCGAAGTAGTCCGGGACCCCCAGGCGGGGCGCGGGCGGGTGCTTGAGTCGCTCGCCGTCGAGCGAGAACCCCTTGCCGAGGAACTCACTGAGGCGCGCCGTGGCCCACCGGCGGAACTGCGTTCCCCGCGGCGAGCGCACCCGAGAGTTGACGGCGAGGATGACGTCGAGGCTGTAGTGTGCAGCCGGCTGAGCGGCAGACTCGGGTGCTCGCGCCCGCCCGGCGGACGGGCCGCGCCGCTACCCCGCCCGGCTCGGGCAGATCGCGCGGTAGTCGCACCAGCCGCAGGCCCTCGACGACGGCGTCGCCCGGAAGTCGCCGGAGCGGATCACGGCGGCCCGGGCCAGGAGCTCGTCGCGGGCGGCGTCGAGCTGGTCGTCCGTGCGGGCCGTGCTCATGCGGGTCGCGGCCTCCGTGTAGTAGAGGGTCACCCGCTCCGGCGTGCCGAGGCCCAGGACCTCGCGGCAGGCGAGGGCGTAGATCGAGAGCTGGAGGCTCTCGTTGACGCTCTTCTGGGTGCCGGGGTTGCCGGTCTTGTAGTCGAGCACCTCGACGCCGCCGGACGGCAGGCGGTCGATCCGGTCGATCGAGCCGCCGATGCGCACGACGGGGCCCCCGTCCCCGGGGTCGAGCGGGAGCTCGAACCGGAGCTCCTCGTGCAGCGCCGTGCCGGCGGTGGCGAGCTCGCCCTCCCAGAAGTTGTCGAGCAGCGAGGCGGTGCGGCGGCGGTAGGTCTGCTCCGACGTCGCGTCGGGGAAGCCGGTCGGCTTCCACTCGGCCGCGAAGAGCTGGCCCAGGTCCTCGCGGGTCGGCGGCGGCTCCCCGCGCGCGGCCCGCTCGCGGCGCTCCTTCGTGAAGGCCTCGAAGGCGGCGTGGGCGGTGCTCCCGAAGGTGAAGGCGGCCACGGTCACCGCCGTCGGCACTCGATAGACGTGACGCAGCGCGTAGAGCAGGGGGCAGCGCCCGTAGGTGTCGAACTGGGTGAAGCTGAAGGCTCCGGGGAGCGACGCGACCGCCAGGAGGTTCGCCCCGACGCCGGCGTCGGCGGCCCCGGTCCGCAGGGTCAGCGGATCGAGGCCCGCCGCGCGGGCGGCGTCGGCGCCGGCGAGGGCGGCCTCGCCCAACCCGGCGAGCTCGCCGAGGAGGCCGGTGCGGGCGCCCTCGGCCTCCGGGGCATCGGGCGCCACTCCTTCGAGCAGCGAGAGGATCTCGGCCGCGCGCAGGCGGAGCGCCGTTCGTCGCTCGCGGGGGCTCGGAAGGGCGACGATCCGCTCGACCGCGCCGGTTGCCGCGGCGCCCGCGCCGTCGCCGTCCTCGTCGCCGTCGGCGGCGGCCTCCCCGGCCTCCCCGTCCCCGGCGCCCATGCCGGCGGCCGGGGCGACGGTCCGGTCGTGCTCGAGGAGCTCGGACCCGGCTTCCTCGCGCAGCTCGGCGACGAACTGGCTCGCGGCCCGGGCCGAGGTCGGCCCGCCATGGGTGATCAGGGTGAGGCTCTCCCGGGCGCGCGTGATCGCCACGTACAGGAGCCGCCGCTCCTCCTCGGTGTGGAGGTCCCCGACGGGAACCGCCTCGCGCAGGAGCTCGCGCGGGAACAGGCCCCAGTCGCGCTCGCGAACCGGCCACTCCGCCTCGAGCAGGTGCGGGACGAAGACGTGGTCGTACTCGAGGCCCTTGGCCTGGTAGAGGGTCATCAGGCCGACGCCCTGCGCGTCCTCGGCCATCTCGACGCTGGTCGGCAGCTCGCCGCCGGCGGACTGGTAAGCATCGAGGTAGCCGACGAAGTCGCCCAGGCAGCGGGCCGGGTGCTCGCGCTGCCAGTCGGCGGCGAAGCGCATGAGGGAGGCGACGCTGGCGACGGCACGCTTGGCTTCGAGCGTATCTGCGGCCAGGAGGTCCGGGAGCATCCCGCTCCGCTCGAGGTAGCGCTCGAGGATCGTGAAGGGGCCCTCGCGGGGAGCCCGCGGGACCAGCTCGTCGAGCGTGTCGAGGAGGCGACGGAGCTTCGCCCGCGTGGCCGGCGCAAGGTTGAGGGTCCGCTCGGCCGGCACAGCGGCCTCCGGGTCCGGGGCCGCCTCACCGTTCGTGTCGGGAGCGCCATCCGGGCCCGTCGTGGGTTCCGCGTCGAGCGTGACCTCGCCGGTCCCGACGGCGTCGCGGATCAGCTCGAGGAGGTGGCGCTTCGCGCGGCTCGCCGCCCGGGTGATCGCCAGCAGCTCGAGCGCGTCGAGGCGCCACGGGCCCGCGGTCAGGACGCGGGCGAGGGCGACGTCTGAGAACGGGTCGGCGATGGCGCGGAGGGCCTGCTCCAGGTCGCGGATCTCGGGCACCGCGAAGAGCGAGAGCCCGCCCGACACGGTGTAGGGGATGCTCTCCTCGCGCAGCCGGGCCAGGATCGCCTCGCGGTGCTTGTGCTTGCGGTACAGCACGGCGAACGAGCTCCAGGGGACGGCGGGCCGGCCGCCGCGGGCCGGGTCCCAGGCGGCGAGGGCGCGGATCCGCTCGACGATCGCGGCCGCCTCGTCGTCCGGGCCGGCGCACGTGATCAGCTCGACCGATGGGGCCCCGTTCCCGTCACGGTGGGGCGCGAGGCGCTTGTCCCGCATGTAGCGGAGCTCGTTGCGGCTGATCAGGCGGTTCGCGACGACGAGGATGGGCGGGCGGCTGCGGAAGTTCTCGACGATGCTCAGGCGGGTCGGCGACCCGGGCGCGGGGCCGTCGGGAGCGTGGGCCGGCGGGTCGGAGAAGCGGCGGTCGAACTCGACGAAGGCGGCGTAGCTGGCCCCCCGGAAGCGGTAGATCGACTGGTCGTCATCGCCCACGACCATGACGTTGTCGGGCCGGTCGGGCGTTCTCCCCAGGAGCTCGATGAGCTCGACCTGGGCGACGTTGGCATCCTGGAACTCGTCGACGAGCAGGTAGCGGAAGCGGCGCTGCCAGCGCCGCAGGACATTCGGGCGCTCGCGGAAGAGGCGGATGACGGCCGCGACCTGCTCCCCGAAGTCGAGGGCGCCGCGGCGCTCCCGCTCGGCTTCGTAGGCGCGGTAGACGAGGGCGATCTCGGCGAGCCGGAGAACCTCGAGCGCCGCGCCGTCGGCCACGTAGGTCGCGGCCAGGTGGTCGGCCTGCTCGCGCTGCTCGTCCGTCAGCCTGTTTCTCGCGATGGCGGCACCGGTCCCCCAAACGGCCCGGCGGGCCTCGCGGTCGGCAATCTTCTCGACCTTCTCGAAGTCCGGGTCGGCGGTGGGGTCGCCCGCGGCAGCCCGACGCTCGGTCGCCCGGAAGGAGGCGTAGGCGCCCCGCGTGTCGTTGCGACCGCGGTCGAAGGAGCCGAGGCCCTCCAGCCGCTCGAGCGCGCGCTCGTAAGGTCCGTAGAGCTCTTCGAAGGCGCGTTCCTCCGACGCGACGAAGGCATCGAAGTCGTCCGGGCTGACGAGCTCGTCCTTGGCCCGGTTGATGAACCCGACGAAGCGGTCGAGCCCGAGGTACGGGTTGCCGCGACCCCCGTAATAGAGGAGCGGCAGGCCGGGGCGAAGGTCGCGGAGGAGGAGCAGCTGGCCCACGCCGTCGAGGACGTCGGGAGTCGACGGCAAGCCGGCGTCGGGCGCACTCTCGACGAGGATCCGATGGCAGAAGCTGTGGAAGTTGGCGACGGTGAGGCGGGCGCGGACCGCCGGGCCGAGCGCCTTCTCGAGCCGGTCGGCGAGCTCCTTGGCCGCCTTCACGTTGTAGGTGAGGACGAGGACCTGCTCGGGGAGGAGCGGGCCGGCGAAGGGGCGGTCGGGGTCGGCCGAGGCGGCCTCGGCGGGGAGGGCCAGGGGATCGGCCGCAGCGGGCAGCGACGGGGCGCTTTCGCCCACAACAGCGGGCGCGCCCTTCGTCTCCAGCAGGCGGCGCACGCGCTCGACGATGACCCGGGTCTTGCCGGTCCCGGCCCCCGCGATCACGACGAGCGGGCCGTCCTCC
>JAZDPM010000054.1:0-2770 GCA_043797725.1 Chloroflexota bacterium | reverse complement strand
GTCGGGGTAGTTGGCCGTGATCCCGTTGGCGATGTTCTTGAGGAGCATCGTCTTGCCGGCCTTCGGCGGGCTGACGATGAGGGCGCGCTGCCCCTTCCCGATCGGGTTGACGATGTTGACGAGCCGCTGGCTCAGGTTCTTGGGATCCGATTCGAGGTTGAGCAGCTCGATGGGGTGGATGGGCGTGAGGTCGCCGAAGTGCGGCCGGCGGCGCGCCGTGTCCGGATCGACTCCGTTGACGGTGTCGACGCGCAGCATGCCCCTGTACTTCTCGCCCTCCCGCGGCGCGCGGACGGTGCCACCGACGCGATCACCGATGCGGAGCCCGAAGCGGCGCACCTGGCTGGAGCTGACGTAGACGTCGTCGGGCCCGGGCATGAGCCCATGGCGGCGCAGGAACCCGTAGCCCTCGTCGACGACGTCGAGGATGCCGGTGGCGTAGGACTGGCCGAGCCGCTCGGACTGGCGCTGGAGGATGGCATCAACGAGGTCATCGCGGCGTTCCGCGTCGCCCGTCTCGACCTCGAGCTCCCTGGCGGTGGCGCGGAGCTCGGCCGCGCTCATCACGCGCAGCTCGGCAGCCCCGATCTCGGGGCTCTCGTCGCCGCTGCCGTTCTGCTCGTCGACGTCGGGGAAGCCGGCGCCACGCTGCCCCTGGAGGCGGCGGCGGGGCCGGCGATTGCGGATGCGCTGCGGGTCGGGACCGTTCGGCATGTGGGTAGGGGTCACCTGCGGGGAGGGGTCGGTCCTCGAGGACCGGGGGGATGGGCGCACGGGCGCGGAATCGGATCCGCGGCGGCGGTGCGTCTGGGATGAGCGGAGCATACGCGGCTGGTCCGTGTCGCGTCAACGGGGTGTACTCGTTCTGTCGTCGGCCAGCGATTCTGTCACCCATAGGCGGCCGGCGATTCTGTCCGCGCTACGGGGACAGCGGCCTTGTCACCCTCGATCCGGACGGGATCCATCCGGCACTGAACCGCGGAGGGGTCGCGGCGGTAGGGTGCGCTGATGAGGATCCAGGGGCCGACCCGAGCGCGCGACCCGCGGCTGGCCGCGAACACAGCCCGGGCGGCGGTGCTCGGCAGCGTCCTCGCGCTGGTGGTCGCGGCCTGCGGCGAGCCGGCCCCGCCCACCCCGCCCCTGCCGGACTCCCGGACGGTCGCCGCCGCGGTCACCGAGGACGGGTTGCGGGCACGGCTCCAGGCGCTCGCGGTGGCGACGGAGGGCTCCGAGCAGTACCGCGCGGTGGGCAGCGCCGGCTACGAGCGCGCGGCGGCCCTCGTCGAGCAGGAGCTCCGGGCCGCCGGCTGGACCGTCACGGAGGACGCCTACACCGGCGCCGCCTTCACCGACGAGGGCGGATCGTTCCTCGAGGTCGGCGGTCGGACCTTCGGAGTCGACGACCTCCGGCCCCTCATCTTCGCGCCGGCGGGGGACGTGGAGGGCCGGGTCATCACGATCGACTGGGATCCGGACGCGATCGAACGGACGGGCAAGGGCTGCGCCGTCACCCACTATGGCGACCTGCCCGAGGGCGCGATCGTCGTCGTCCGCTCCGGCGACTGCCTCCGCCGCGAACAGGTCATCGCCGCCCAGCAGGCCGGGGCAGCCGCCTTCGTCGCCGTCTACCCGGGGGCCCCGGCGGGCATCGTCTACCGCCCGACGCTCATCGAGCCGCGGTTCATGGCGATCCCGGCCGCCGCGGTCTCGCGGGAGGCGGCAGAGGCCCTCGTCAACGCGGCCGCGACCGGCGGGACGGCCCGCCTCGTGACGCACGCACGCACGAGCGCGGCACCCACCCGCTCGATCCTCGCGGAGCTGCCCGGGACCGAACCCGGCGCCGTCATCATGCTCGGGGCACACCTGGACTCGGTGATCGACGGGCCGGGGATCAACGATGACGGCTCCGGAGTCGCCGCCCTCCTCGAGATCGCCCGGGCGCTGGCGGGAACACGCCCCCGGGCCACCATCCGCCTCGCCTTCTGGAGCGGCGAGGAGGTCGGCCTCCACGGCTCGGTCCGCTACGCCTTGGCTCTCTCGACGGAGGACGCGCGGGCGATCCTGGTCTACGTCAACGTCGACATGATCGCCTCCCCCAACGGGTTCGCCGGCGTCTACGACGAGCCGGGCGCGCCGGCGGGCTCGGCGGCCGCCCGTGCCCTCCTGACCTCCGCCGTCGAACGGGCCGGCGGCGCCCCGGTCGGCATCGACCTGGGCGGCGGGTCGGATCACTACGGGTTCGCCCAGGCCGGCGTGGCCACTGCCGGGGTCCATTCCGGGGGCTCGGACCCGGTCACGGCCGAGCAGGGCGCCGCATCGGGCGCGGTCGTCGGCCGGCCCGCGGACGCGTGCTACCACCAGCCCTGCGACGATCTCGAGAACGCGAACCTGGCCCTGGCTCGCGTCCTGGCGGCCGGCCTCGCCGACTTCGCCGTCCGCGTCGCGAACAACCCGGAGCTTCTGGAGCGCTGAGGCGCGCCCTGCGCCACCAACCTGCCCGATCCCGCGCAGGCTCGTGCCGCCCGCCCCGCCAGCGGGGCGGGGCAGGCGGCCCGGAGGACGCCCTCTGCTACCCTTCGGCTTCCGACCGACCGCCCGCACCCGGAGCCGCAGCACCGTGTCCGACCCCCGCCCCGGGGCGCCCGCCGGGGCGCCCAACCCGCGCCCCCGCACCCTCGTCGAGAAGATCTGGGACGACCACGTCGTCACCGAGGAGCCGGGCGCCCCGGCCGTCCTCGCCATCGACCTTCACCTCGTCCACGAGGTCACG
>JAZDPM010000009.1:0-2107 GCA_043797725.1 Chloroflexota bacterium | reverse complement strand
CGGTCGCGGGATCACGATCGCCCGCAACCTGGTCGGCAGCTACATCACCTCGTTGGAGATGGCCGGCTGCTCCATCACCCTGCTCCGCCTCGACGACGAGCTGACGAAGTACTGGGATGCGCCGGTCCTGACGCCGGCCCTCCGCTGGGGCCTCTGACGCCTGACGTCATCCCCTCCATCACACCCGCAGCGCGGGCCACGGAGCCGCAGATGATCTCGTACGACGACATCCTTGCCTGGGTCCGCCGCTTCTCCGCCGTCGTGAAGGAGAACAAGTCGTACCTCACGGACCTGGATTCGGCGATCGGCGATGCCGATCACGGGATCAACATGGACCGCGGCTTCAGCGCCGTGGTCGGCAAGCTGGACGGCCTCGCCGGTCCCGATGTCGGGGTGGCCCTCAAGACCGTCGGCACCACCCTCGTCTCGACGGTCGGGGGCGCCAGTGGCCCGCTCTACGGGATGTTCTTCATGCAGATGGGAGGCGCCGTCCTCGGGAAGGAGGCCCTCACTCTGGAGGAGTTCGCAACGGCCTTTGAGACCGGCCTTGGCGGGGTTCTCCGGATCGGGAAGGCCCAGCCCGGCGACAAGACGATGGTCGATGCCCTCACTCCCGCCCGCGACGCGCTCCGCGCCGCGATCGCCGACGGTGCATCCGTCGGCGATGCCGTGGCCGCGATGGCCCGGGGGGCGGAGGAGGGGATGCTCGCCACGGTGCCGCTCGTAGCCCGCAAGGGGCGCGCGAGCTACCTCGGCGAGCGGTCGGCCGGGCACCAGGATCCCGGCGCGACGTCCTCGCATCTCCTCTTGCGGTCCGCCGCAGAGGTCTGGGCCGGGCGCTAGCCCGGCCGTCAGGTCAACCGTGTATCGGGAGACACACATGGCGAAGTACGTGGGGGCCCTCGACCAGGGGACCACGAGCACCCGCTTCATGATCTTCGACCACGCCGGCCAGGTGGTGGCGATCGATCAGAAGGAGCACGAGCAGATCTATCCGAAGCCCGGCTGGGTCGAGCACGACCCGCTGGAGATCTGGGCGCGCTGCCTCGACG
This sequence comes from Chloroflexota bacterium, assembly GCA_043797725.1. GTDB lineage: Bacteria > Chloroflexota > Limnocylindria > Limnocylindrales > CSP1-4 > CTSoil-043. Next base: position 1,055 of record JAZDPM010000009.1, on the reverse strand, counting down.
TCATCAAGGGCGGCCTCGCCAAGGCCGGCATCACCGCCGCGGACCTCGCCGCCGTCGGCGTCACGAACCAGCGCGAGACGACGGTCGTCTGGAACAAGACCACCGGCAAGCCGGTCTACAACGCGATCGTCTGGCAGGACACCCGGACCAAGGACATCTGCGACGCCCTCGAGAAGGACGGCGGCCCGGATCGCCTCCGCCCGAAGACCGGGCTTCCGCTGGCGACCTACTTCTCCGGCCCGAAGGCCAAGTGGGTCCTCGACAACGTCGCCGGCGCGCGCGCCGACGCCGAGGCCGGGAACCTCCTCTTCGGCAACATCGACACCTGGTGCATCTGGAACCTGACCGGCGGCGTGTCCGGCGGCGTCCACGTGACGGACGTCTCCAACGCCAGCCGCACGCTCATGTTCAACTACACCACCCTCGACTGGGATCCCGAGATCACTGCCCTCCTGGGCGTGCCGCGGGCGATGCTCCCGGCCGTCAAGGCCTCCTCCGAGGTCTACGGCAAGGCCGTCGGCGATCTCGCCGGCGTCCCGGTCGCAGGCGACCTCGGCGACCAGCAGGCCGCCCTCTTCGGCCAGACGTGCTTCTCGCCCGGCGAGGCGAAGAACACCTACGGCACGGGCTGCTTCATGCTCCTCAACACGGGCACGAAGGCGGTCCCGAGCAAGAGCGGCCTCCTGACCACGCTCGCGTACAAGATCGGCGACCAGCCGGCCGTGTACGCCCTCGAGGGCTCGATCGCCATCACCGGCGCCCTCGTCCAGTGGCTCCGCGACAACCTCGGGATGATCGAGAAGTCGCCCGACATCGAGGCCCTCGCGGCCACGGTCGAGGACAATGGCGGCGTCTACTTCGTCCCGGCGTTCTCGGGCCTCTTCGCGCCGTACTGGAAGAACGACGCGCGCGGTGTCATCGCCGGCCTCACCCGGTACGTCACCAAGGGCCACATTGCCCGGGCCGCCCTCGAGGCGACCGCGTGGCAGACCCGCGAGGTCCTGGACGCGATGAACGCCGACTCCGGCGTTCCGCTCACGGCCCTCAAGGTCGAT
>JAZDPM010000008.1:0-5871 GCA_043797725.1 Chloroflexota bacterium | reverse complement strand
GCCGATCGCCTATCCCTTCGCGTACGCCTCGGCGCTCTGGAACTCGAACAGGATGGTGGCCTCATCGCCGACGACCCAGGCATCGTGGCCGGGTTCGATCACGTACGCGTCGGCGGGCCCGACCTCCCCCTCCGAGCCGTCCTGGTGAACCACGTGCATCCGGCCGCTCACGACCGCCCCGACGTGACGGGACTGACAGGAATCCGTTCCGGCCAGCGGCTTGACTGCCTCCGACCATCTCCACCCGGGCTGGAACGTGAACCGGCCGGCCGTCCCACCCTCGAGCCTCACGACATCCACCCGTGTCTTCGGCGGTGTCCGGGTCTCATCCGGGGAATCGAACGACTTGTGGCTGAAGCCTGCCATTTCCTGACCTCCTTACCGATGCTGATACCCGAGCTGGGGACGCAGCGGCCCCACCTGGCGGCCGAGCCTGCCGGGATGGCCGACGTCGCGGGGGACTATGCGGCCCGACAGACCATCGTCCAGTCCCCGCCCTGCTGGACGACGGCGACCCGGCCCATGCCGCCACTCGGAAGGCGGCACGGGTAGTTCGTCAGCGAGTGATCGTCGCGCCGGACGAGGTTCACGAACGCGGCCTGGAGCCTCTCCCGCCACGGCGGACTCTCGCCCTGCGCTTCGCGCAGCGCGCGGTAGTGCGCGTGGCGCCGGTCCTCATCGCGGTGGCGGTCCTCGTCGAGGGCGGCGGCAAGAGGGTACAGAAGCCGGGAATCGGGACGCATGAGAACCCCCACCTTGCGGGCTCGCCTCGTCCTCTGTTCCCCGGACGACGGCGGACCTGAAGAGGGCATGGTAGTGGTTCGGCCCGGAAGGGGCAAACGGCCCCGGTCGTCCGAGGCGCGTCCCATCCCTCGTGGCCCGGGGTGCTGAGGCGAGTGACGCGGGCGGGCCCCTGGGACGTGCGCCGGGCTCGTTCAGGCCGACCGGACGTCCCGCCTCGCGAACGCGACCACGCCGACGAGGAGCAACCCGGCCGTCGACGCCGCGAGGGCGACGTAGCGAACGGCTTCCGTGGGGTCCGAGAGCGGGTCGCCGCCAAGCGCCCAGTCCCACGGCGAGAGCCACGCCCACGACTCCAGGACATCACTCAGCGGGAAGAGGGCAGCGACGAGGTAGCCGACGAGAGCGAGGCCGAGGCCGATGGCAAGCACCGGTCCCGGCCGGCCGACGACGCCGGCGACGGCGATCGCGAGGCCGGCATAGAGCGCGCCGAGCAGGGTGCAGAGGGCGACCGTGGCGATGACCGGGGCGTCGGCGATCTCGAGACCGAAGGCGGCGTCGGATGCGAGCTGCGAGACCAGGACCACGAGCGCCAGGACGGCCAGCCACGCGAGGACGGCAACGATGCGACCGCCCAGCACGGCGGGCCGCGTGACCGGCTGGGTCAGCCAGAGCTCGAGTCGCCCGGAATCCTCCTCGGCCGCCGTCGCACCGCTGGCGAGCATCACCCCGGCGGCGGCGAACATGAGCGGGATGACGACGTCGTAGAGGCCGCCCTTGAGGTAGCCGGCGGGACTCGCGAAGTCCTCCATGCCGAAGGCCTCGAGCAACACCGGTGGCAGCTGGTCGAGGGCGTCCATGACGCCTGACGAGCCCTGGAAGGCCGGCCAGAAGGCGACCGTCCCGACGACCATGAGGACGAAGGCGACCGACCACCCGACGCCGGCCCTCCAGGAGGCCCGGAACGGCACGGCGACGAGCTCGAAGCGGCGCCTCGCGGACGTCATGGCGTCCCCGCGTAGAGGTCGAGGAACGTCTCCTCCAGGTCGGGCTCCTCGACCACGAGGCTCTGGACCGCGTGCCGGCCGAGGACCTCGAGGAGCGGCTGGATCGGACCCGAGAGGACGGCCGTGAACCGCCGACCGTCGGCCATCTGCGCCGTGAGGTCCGGCACGCGGGCCAGCTCGGCGGCCGGAAGATCGCCGGTGAACCAGACCTCGACCCGCTGGCGCGCGCGTCCCTGCAGCTCGTCGACCGCGCCGACGGCGACGATCTGCCCGGCTCGCAGGACCGCGACCCGGTCCGCCGCCCGCTGGACCTCGCTCAGGACGTGGGACGAGAGGAAGACCGTCGTGCCGCGCTCGCGGGCCTCGCGCACCAGGCCGAGGAACGCGTGCTGCACCAGGGGGTCGAGCCCGGTCGTCGGCTCGTCGAGCACGAGCAGCTCCGCGCCCGTGACGAAGGCCAGGAGCAGGGCGACCTTCCGGCGGTTGCCCGACGAGAGGTCGCGCATCCGGCGGCCGAGGTCGAGGTCGAGGCGCTCGGCGACCTCGTCCCGGCGGCGGAAGTCGAGCCCGCCTCGAACCTGCCCGATCGAGGCGACGAGCTGGGCGACGGTCCCGCGCTCGGGGAGCCGGAGCTCGCCCGGCACGTAGGCGACGCGGGCTCGAAGCGCCGGCCCGTCACGGCGGGGATCGAGACCCAGGATCTCGGCCCGTCCGGCGGTCGGCCGCAGGAGGTCGAGCAGGCAGCGGATCGTCGTCGTCTTGCCGGCACCGTTCGGACCGAGGAACCCGAACACCTCGCCCCGGCTGACCTCGAGATCGATGCCCGCGACGGCCCGGACCCGCCCATAGTCCTTGACCAGCCCCGAGATCCGGATGGCGGGCGGGAGGCCGGCAGTCGTTCCCGGGAGCTCGTGGCCGGCGTCCACACAGATCCTCTAGAGGGTCCCCGTCTGCCGGCGGGATGGGCAGAGCGATCGCCATGCTACCGGACCGAGCGGTCCCTGTTGAGGTGGTCCTGGCAGGGTTCGAGCCCGCCGCCGCACGCTACTGAGCTCCTCGGCACCCTGATCGGCTAGAAGTCGGCGCTGCCGGGCGTGCGCGGGAACGGGATGACATCCCGGATGTTCGCCATCCCCGTAGCGTAGGCCACCGCGCGATCGAACCCCAGCCCGAACCCGGCGTGCGGCACGGTGCCGTACCGGCGCAGATCGCGATACCACCAATACGCCGCGGGATCGAGCCCCGTCTCGCGAATTCGGGCATCGAGCACGTCGAGGCGCTCCTCGCGCTGGCTGCCGCCGACGATCTCGCCGATGCCGGGGGCGAGCACGTCCATCGCCGCCACGGTGCGTTCGTCGTCATTGCTGCGCATGTAGAACGCCTTGATCTGCTTCGGGTAGTTGACGACCACCACCGGCCGCTTCGCGTACTCCTCGCAGAGGTATCGCTCGTGCTCAGCCTGCAGGGCGACGCCCCACTCCACGGGGAACTCCCAGGAACGGCCGGCCCGCTGAAGCACCTCGATGGCCTCCGTGTACTCCATGCGCGCGAAGCTCGACTCGACGAAGGCCTCGAGCCGGCTGACCGCCTCCTTGTCGATCCGTTCGGCGAAGAAGGCCATGTCGTCGGCGCGCTCGTCCAGGACCGCGCGAAAGCTGTACCGGAGCAGGTCCTCGGCCAGGTCGGCGTTGGCCGTGATGTCGGCGAATGCGATCTCCGGTTCGACCATCCAGAACTCGGAGAGGTGACGGCTGGTGTTCGAGTTCTCCGCCCGGAAGGTGGGTCCGAAGGTGTAGACATTCGTGAGCGCCAGGCAGTACGACTCGATGTTGAGCTGGCCGGAGACGGTGAGGAAGGCGGGCTTGCCGAAGAAGTCCTGGGAGTAGTCGATCGCGCCTTCAGGCGTCCGCGGGAGGTTGGCCAGGTCGAGCGTCGAGACGCGGAACAGCTCCCCCGCCCCCTCGGAATCGCTGGCGGTCACGATCGGCGTGTGGACCCAGTAGAAGCCGTGCTCATCGAGATAGCGATGCATGGCCATGGCGAGACAGTGCCGAACCCGGGCCACCGCGCCGAAGGTGTTCGTGCGCACACGCAGGTGGGCGACCTCGCGGAGGTATTCGAACGTGTGCCGCTTCGGCGAGATGGGGTAGGTATCGGGATCGTCCACCCACCCGACCGCGACGACCTCGTCGGCGAGGAGCTCCACGGCCTGCCCCTTGCCCTGCGACTCGGCGACCGTGCCGGTGACGGTGACGGCGCAGCCGGCGGTCAGGTGCAGGATCTCGTCGTGGTAGTTGCCGAGCGTCGCCGGGGCCACGACCTGGAGGGCGTCGAAGCAGGACCCGTCGTGAACAGCGAGGAAGGAGAGCCCGGCCTTCGAATCGCGACGGGTCCGGATCCAGCCCTGGACCGTCGCGTGCGCGCCGACTGCCGTCCGGCCGGCGAGGATGTCGGCGACTCGTTGTGCCTGGGGCATGAGGTTCTCCTTCCGGCCTCGGGGAGCACGCGGTGTCGGGCCGTGATCATGGAGACAAGTGCTGGGCGGCGTGACCAGCTCAGGATGAACCATACCCAACGACCGGTGCTGACACTCCCCTCAGCCGCGCCGGCCGATCGTCGCGTCGCAGTAGGTCGCCAGCGCCCGCGTCGCGGCGTCGGCGGTCCCGAAGGTCGGAATGCCGGCGGCGTCAAGGAGGGCCGCGAACGGGTCGTAGAGCGGACCGACGTCCACCACGACCACCCAGGGCTTCGTCGTCTCGCCCCAGAGGCGGGCCAGCCGCGCGGCGACGGCGTCGGGGCGCGCGAGGTCTTCGGTGTGACCGGGCCCCGCCGGCAGCGCGTCGAGGGTGTCGGTGACGGGCACGATCCCGACGAGGCCGACGTCCACCTCGTCCGCGTCGAGCACCGTCCGCGCGACCGCCTCGTAGACCGCCGCGTCGGCGATCGGGGTCAGGTCGAGGGGGTTGTGGATGTCGACCACCGCATCGATGCCGGCCGGCCCGAAGATCCCGGCCAGCCGGGCCTCGGTGACCGGGCTGAAGGCCGGCAGCTCCAGCGACTCCAGGTGGTCGGCGATCGTCACGCACTCCGAACCGGCGTTGGTGACGGCGCCGAGCCGCCGCCCGCGGGCGATCCGCCCGTCGAGCAGGGCGAACGTCCGGAGGAGGTCGTCGAAGGCCCCGGGCGTCTCGGCGACGACCACACCCGTGGCGCCGGCGAGCTCCCGGGTGACGATGGCGTCGCCGGCGATGGCCGCCGTGTGGCTGGCGGACGCGTTGGCCCCGGCCGACGTGCGCCCTGCCCGATACAGGACGACGGTGCGACCCTCGGCGGTGATCCGGGCGGCCGCCTCCAGGAAGCGGGCGCCATCCAGTCGAGCGAAGCCCTCGACGTAGACGCCGAAGACCCGGATCGCCGGGTCGTCCGCGAGGTGGGCGAGGTAGTCGCCGACGGTCAGGTCCATCTGGTTGCCGACCGTGATCACGTACCGCGGGTCCAGGCGGCCGAGGCGCGACAGGCGCGTGACGGCGAAGGCTCCGCTGCCGGTGATCAGGGCGATCGGGGCCGGCCGCCCGCCCGCCGGGAGCTTCCAGCGCGGGATGAACAGGGTGTCATACCGGCCGGGCCGAGAGCGGATCCCCAGGCAGTTCCCGCCGTTGATGAGGGGTCCGCCGTCCTCGCCCGCCCGAGCCGCCGCGAGGGCGTCCCGCATCCGGGCCGCCAGCTCGCCGCCGCCGCGCTTCTCCTCGAGGCCGGCGGGGATCAGGATCAGGCTCTCGGCGAGATCCCGCTCGATGACCTCGGCGACGAACGCGGGGGCCTGGGTGGCCGAGAGGGCGACGACGAACAGGTCCACCTTGCCGGGCAGGGCGGTGAGATCGGGAACGCAGCGGACGCCGTCGATGTCGTCGACGCCCGGCTTGACGACCACGATCCGGTCGCGGGCGAAGCCCTCACGGATGAGGTTGGCGAGGATGACCCGGCCGGGGTTCGAGGTGCTCGAGACCCCGACGATCGCGACCGACCGGGGCTCCAGCAGCCGCGCCAGCTTGTGCACCGGCCTGGGAGGCCGCACCGGCGCCGGGCCGTCGCCCAGCGTGACGAGGACATCGAGGGCGACGAG
>JAZDPM010000007.1:0-8128 GCA_043797725.1 Chloroflexota bacterium | reverse complement strand
GGCGGCCATGCCGCGCGCCGGGGCCGCGCGCGCCCACCGACCCGCGGGTCGCATCGGCGCGGGCCCGGGCCGCGGCCAGCCGCATCCCGGCGAGCGGGTGGAGGCGGCCCGCCGTCCGCTCCACGGTCCGGAGATCCCTCGCCAGGCGGCCGGCCACGGCGCCCGTGGCGCGGTCGAGCAGGTACCCTGCCCGCTCGCGCGCCGCCGCCAGGCGCGCCTCGGGACGGAGGCCGTCGAGCGCGCGGCGCTCGCCGGCAACCCGGCGGGCCAGCTCCGTCATCGCCTCCCCCAGCGCCGCGTCGGCCCGGGCCCGCTGGGCGCGGATGGCGGCGATCACCTGGAGGCGTTCCGGTACCACGAGCTCCGCCGCGGCCGACGGCGTGGGGGCGCGGAGATCGGCGGCGAAATCGACAAGGGTCACGTCGGTCTCGTGCCCGATGCCCGTCACGACGGGAACCGGATGCGCCGCCACGGCCCGCACGACCCGCTCGTCGTTGAAGGCCCACAGGTCCTCCAGGGACCCTCCGCCCCGCGCCACGATCACCACGGCGGGCCCGTCCAGGGGACGACCGTCCGCGCGGCAGGCGGCTCCGAAGCGGACCAGGCGGTCGAGCGCCGCCACGATCGATTCGGGCGCTCCATCGCCCTGCACGCGGCAGGCGCTCACGACCAGGCGCGCCAGGGGCCAGCGTCGCTCGAGGACGCGGCGCACGTCGTGGAGGACGGCGCCGGACAGGCTGGTGACGACCCCGATGGTGGCCGGGCGAACCGGGAGCGGGCGCTTGCGACCGGCGTCGAAGAGCCCCTCGGCGGCCAGCCGCGCCTTGGTGGCCTCGAAGCGGAGGGCCAGGTCACCGAGCCCCGCCGGCTGGACGGCCGCGACGTAGCACTGGTAGACGCCCTGGGCGTCGAAGACGTCGATTCGGCCGTGGACGACGACCTGGAGTCCGGCCCGCGCCTCGAAAGGGCTGCGGATCCGGTCGTCGCGAAACCAGACGCAGGCGAGCTGGCTGCGGGCGTCCTTCAGGGTGAAGTAGGCGTGGCCCGCGGAGCTGACGGTGACCCGCCCGACCTCGCCCTCGACCCAGACGTCGGCGAGTCGCGGATCGCCCCGCAGCGCGTCGCGGACGGCGCGGGTGACGTCCGAGACGCCGAGCACCCGGGGTCCATCAGGCCCCGCCGCGGCCCGGCCCGCCGGTTGCTCCAGGGCGTCCCAGGACGGAAGCGCCCAGTCCGGCTGCTGGCGGTCGCCCATCGGTCGGGATCAGAGCCGGGTCTGGTACTCGCCGTTGCGGGTGTCGATCCGCAGGGTGTCGCCCTCGGTCACGAAGAGCGGGACCGAGACGACGAGACCGGTCTCCATCGTGGCCGCCTTCCGGGCGCCGGTTGCCGTGTCGCCGGCGAAGCCCGGCTCCGTCTCCGCGACCACGAGGTCCACGGTGATGGGGAGCTCCACGCCGAGCGTCTCGCTCTCGTAGGTGATCCGGTCGAGGGTCATCCCGTCCTTGAGGTACGGCACGATGTCGTCGATCTGCGATGCGCTGAGGTGGAACTGCTCGTACGAATCCAGCTCCATGAAGTGGAAGTCGTCGCCGTCGCGGTACAGGAACTGGATAGAGCGCCGATCGAGCTGGGCCCGCGGCCACTTCTCGCCGGCCTGGAAGCTCTTCTCGACCGTGCTCCCCTTCTTCACGTTGCGGAGCTTGATCCGCACCTGCGCAGAGCCGCGGCCCATCTTGATGTGGTGGTAGTCCAGGACCTGCCAGAGGTCGCCGTCAAGCTCGATGACGACGCCCTTGCGCAGATCACCGGTGGAGATCATGCGGTCGAGTGCTCCGTGCGGTGCCGGCGGCTACGGCCGGTAGAAGTTGACGACGAAGTTGAGGTTTCCGCCGGAGACCCACAGGCCGACGCCGGCCCGGTCGTAGGCCCTGTTCATCATGTTCACGTAGTGGCCGCCAACCGGGCTCCAGTACTTCTCGCTCTGGAAGAAGCGGACGAGGCCGACGGCCGCATCGCGCGGGTCGCGGTAGTAGCGGCAGCTGAGGTTCTCGGCCCACTGGTAGCCGGTGTACCCGGCCGCGCGCAGGCGGTCGCCGGGGTCGCCACCGTAGAAGTGCGTGCAGGCGCCGTTGGTGGCCAGCTTCCTGGCGTACGGGCGGGCGACCGCGTCGCTGATCCCGGCGTCGTACTTGAGGGGCGCGATCCCGCTGCCCCCCGGATTCGAGCACGATCCGTCCGCCAGGACCCACCCGCCACCCCGCGTGCAGTTGAGCAGCGAGAGCAGGTACTTCTCCGCGGCCAGCCACGCGCTCGACGTGGGGCGGGTGACCACGACGGGCTTCGGGGTGGGCGCCGGCTTCGGCGTCGGCTTCGGGGCGACCGGCTTCGGCGTCGCCGCCGGCTTCGGTGTCGGCTCGGGCGCCGGTTTCGCGGCCACGGTGAACCGGGCGGACCGGGCCCGGTCGAGCGGCGTCCCATCGGCAGCGGTGGCCGTCGCCGCCACCCGCATGATCACGGTGGCCTCGTAGGGGAAGATCGCCGCAGCGTCGAAGACGAGCACCGTGTCGTACTCGGCGAACGCGACGGTCCCGGCGACGTCCACCCCATCCACCTCGACGCTGAAGGCCTCCTTCGTCGAGTCGCGGTCCATCGACATCGTGAAGCGGACGGAGACCGGCACCGCGCGGCTCACCTCCTCCGTACCGGCCCGCGGCCGGAAGCGAACCACCGACGGGGCCGCGGTCGTGGTGAAGACGAGAGGATCCGGCGATGCCACGGCCGAACCCTCGGCATCGACCAGGCCTGCGGCAAGCTCGACCGTGTACCTGGTGTTCGCCGCGAGGCTGACCGCCGGTTCCCAGACGAAGTTGTCCGCGACCGCCGGATCGCGTCCATCGGGACCGTCGGAGGCCACGAAGAGCTCTCCCGCGACCGCGGGCACGATCCGGAAGGAACGGAGGACGGCGGCGACCGAGACCGGCCGGTCGAAGGAGATGACGATGGAGCTGTCGACGGCGACGCCCGTCGACAGCTGATCGGTCGCCAGGAGCCGGCCGGACGTCGCGTCCCGGGTGAGGAAGCCGGCCCGCAGCGGGATCGGAAGGTTGCGTCCGTCGCGGTCGCGGGCCGCGGTGCCGACCGTCACGGTGTAGAAAGTGGCAGGCCGCCAGCTGCCCAGCGGCTCCACCGCCAGGCGTCGCCCATCCCCGGACCAGGTGAGCCGGACCTCGGTGACCGGGTCCACGCGGACCGCGCTCACCACCGAGCCGGCGTCCATCGGGGCATCGAAGTCGACGAGGAGGGGCGAGCTGAGCCCGCGCCCGGTCGTGACCACCGGCCCGAGCAGGCTTGCCGCCAGCGGCGCCTGAGTCGCCGCGGGCACGCCCACGGTGCCGGCGGGAACTGCGACCGCAGCCGCCAGGACCAGGCCGCCGACGCCCAGCGACAGCACGATCCTCGTCGCCGGCCCACGGCGAAGCGCAGCGGCAACGTAGATGGCGGCAAAAACGGGCAGGGCAAGAACGGCGGCTATCGCGCGGCGGACCGGCAACGGGGCTCCTCGTCGATATCCGGGCGCTCGGACGGTGCGAGGCCGATCAGCTGGGGCGTGATCCCGGCAACCCTACCACCGCCCTGCAATCAGCGGCAACCGAGCCGTCAGGCGGGCAGGACAAGCAGCTCCCGCGGGAAGCGGGTGAGGAGCTCGACGCGACCGCCGGCCGCGTCGAGGAGGACGAGATCCTCGATCCGCACCCCGGTCCTCCCGGCCAGGTAGACGCCGGGCTCCACCGAGAAGACGGTCGGGCTCGGGAGCGGGTCGTCCGGGGCGACGCGGGACAGGCTCGGACGCTCGTGCGTGGCGAGCCCGATCCCGTGGCCGGTCCCGTGGCCGAAGTGGGCTCCGTGCCCGGCTGCCGCGATCAGGTCGCGCGCCGCGGCGTCCAGCGCGCGGCCGGAGGGGAGCGGGCCGCCGGCCGCCACCGCCCGGGCGAGCAGGTCGATCGCCGCCCGCTGGGCGTTGGCGACGAGGTCGTAGACCGCGAGGTCGCGCTCCCCCGGCGCGCCCATGAAGAGCGTCCGCGTCATGTCGCTCCGGTACCCCCCGACCTGGGCGCCGAAGTCGAAGAGGAGGACCCGGCCGGCCCGGACGGGGCGTGGACGCGGCGACCCGTGCGGCAGGGCGGCCTGCGGCCCGGCGAGGGTGGCAACGTCGAAGGCGAGCGCCTCGGCCCCGCCCTCGCGCACCAGGACCTCGAGACGCCAGGCGAGCGCCGCCTCCGTGACGCCCGGGTGGATCTCGGGGAGCAGGGCGGCGAGCGCCCGGTCCGCGACCGCGGCGGCGGCGGTGATCCGTTCCACCTCGGCGGGCTCCTTCACCGCGCGGTCCTCGTCGATCCAGGGCCCGGCCGGGACGAGCTCGACGCCCGGCGCCGCGTCGCGGAGCGCCTCCCACTGGGCGTGCGGCAGGTCCCCCGCCGGGACCGCCACGCGCCGCGCGCCGATCGAGGCGAGGAGGGACGGCCAGCGGACGGCGAGGTCGTACGTGACGTCCTCCACCCGGGCCGGGGACGCCTCGCGCCGCGCCTGGAGCCTGTAGCGCGAGTCGGCGAGGACCACGACCTCGTCGGCCGTCACCAGGAAGCGGCCCGAGTTGCCGGCCATCTTCTCCTCGCCCTCCCCGAGGATGACGCCGGCCAGGTAGCGAATCTCCTCGCGGCGGAGGCCGAAGTAGGCGTCGATCCCGGCCGCGGCCAGCCGCGAGCGAAGCCGCCCCAGCCGATCGGGACGGGCCGCCCGGTCCGCCTCATCCCAGGCCCGAAGGCGGCGGGCCGTCGGGGGGGCGGCGAAGTCGCCGGGCGCCGGCAGCCGACGCAGGAGCGCGGGGCTCACCACATGCCGCTCACGTGATGTACCCGTACTTGCGGAGCTTGACGAGGTGCTCCTCGTAGGTCTTCGAGAAGTCATGCGCGCCGTCTTCCCCGGGGATCGCCACGAAGTAGAGGTACCCCTTCTTCGTGTCGGGGGCCAGGGCGGCGTCGATGGACGTCATGGTCGGCGTGCAGATCGGTCCCGGGAACAGCCCGCGAACGCGGTACGTCTGGTAGCCGGCGATCGACTCGGGGAACTCGATCGAGGCCAGCGGCTCCCGAGGGACGTTCCAGAACGCGTACCCGGGCCACTTCCCGAGGTCCAGCTTCTGCAGCGCGAGCAGATCGGAACCCCAGATCACCGTCGGGTCGCCGTTGAGCAGCGACTCCCGGTCGATCCGGTTCTGGTAGACGCCGGCGACGAGGGCCTTCTCGTCGTCGCGGCTGGTCTCGCGCTCCACGAGCGATGCCAGGGTCAGGACCTCGTGAAACGAACGGCCAGAGTCCTTCGCCGCCTGGATCCGCTGGGCGCCGACGGTCTCGTGGAAGCGGTCGAGCATCCTTCGGACCAGCTCCTCGGCCGTCGTGTCGGGGAGGACGCGATAGGCACCGGCCGCCAGGTACCCCTCCAGCGTCGCGCCCTTCGGAATCTCGAGCCAGGGGTAGTCGTCGCGAAGCTTCTGCGGTGGCTTCCGCACGAGGGCCAGGAAGTCCGCCGCCTTCATCTCGAGGGTCGCGATCTCGTCCGGGCGAGCCTGGAGGTAGGCCGTCATCTGCTCCAGCCGGAGGCCGACCCGGAACTGGACCAGGAAGGACGGGTCTTTCGCCTCGAGGAGGGTCCCGACGAGCTGGTCCGGGGTCAGGTTCCGGCGCAGCAGGAAGGTTCCCGCCGCCAGCTGGCCGGTCACGTCCCGGTCGATCGCGATGAGCAGGAAGGCCCGCCGGTCGCGCAGCAGACCCTCGCCGACGAGGCGACCGGCAATGCCCGCGGCGGTCTCGCCCGTCGCGACCGTGAATTCGACCAGGGTCCTGTCGGCGCTGGCCGGAGCCGTCAGGGCATCCCCGAGATCTTCGCGCACGAAGTCGGCAACGAAGGGCATCTCGAGCGCCCCGGGGTTCGCGTCCGCGAACCCGACGACCAGGCTCCGGGTCAGCGGGCGAAGCACGGTCCCGAGGGCGAGGAGCACCACCGCGGCTGCGATTCCCAGGAAGAGCAGGAAGCCGACGAGGCCGCGGCTGCTGCTCCGGCGGCGTCCCCGGGCCATGTCGTACGCCGAGACCGTCCCGGCTCTCCCCGATGAGCGGCCCCGTGCGTCTCCAGGCGCGCCCGGGTCGTCGATTCGACGTGCCATGCGCGGCCGCCGGCCCTCCGGCTCCCTTCCGTCGCGAGGCCCGGCCCCGCCGCGGATCGTCACGCGTCCTCCTGTCCCGGGTCGTCCGCCGGCGGTCCGACCCGTTCGCCCGGCATCTCCCGCCGGCGGGCCTCGAGCTCGTCCTCGAGGATGACGGCCGCGGCTTCCCGATCGATCCGCGCGCGGTGCGCCGCCCGTCGGACCGGGCCCGGCGGCCCCCCCGCCCGGCCGCGACCGGGCGCGCCGACGCGCGATTCGGCGACGTGGCTCGAGAGCCGTTCGTCGCGCAGGCGGACCACGAGGCCGGTCTGGCGGGCAACGGCGGTGGCCCATTGACGCGCCGCGGCCGCCATCGCGCCCTCGGAGCCGCTCATGTCGAGGGGCAGCCCCACGATCACCTCGTCGATGCCGTTGGACAGCGCGATCCGGGCGAGGGCCTCCGCGTCCGCGACTGTCGTGCGCCGGCGCGCCATGGTGGCGAGGGGTCGCGCCCGCTCCTCGCCAGCCTCCGCCACGGCGAGCCCGACCCGGCGCGTCCCGAGATCGACCCCCAGCAGTCGCGTCACGGGGCCGTGGACGCGGGCGGCGACGCGCCCTGGCCGGGAGCCGACGGCGTCGGGGAGGGCGCGGGCGTCGGAAAGGGCGCGGGCGTCGGCGTAGACGTCGGCGAGGGAGTCGGGTCGGCCGGCGGCAGGCCCTCGACCGTGATCTCGAGCCGTGCATCGATCGTCGTGATCCCCGACGCCCAGTCCGGCCACACGACGATCTCCACGCTCCCGTAGCCCGCGAGGAGCCCGCGCGCCTGGGTCGGCGTCTTCCCGCGGACCAGCCCTCGAACCTCTTCGGCGGAGATCTCGCGAACGGCCTCGGCCCGCGCCTCGACCGGGTAGCGGATCGTCTCGCCGTCGACGATGCCGGGGCCCACCTCCACGCGGACGGATCCCTCGCGGGCCTGCATCCCCTCCGGCACGGCCGCGGCGATGCGCGACGCCCCGATCGCCTCCAGGGGCGACGGGTCGGCGGCGACAACCGACCCCTCGGCGGCGAGCGCCAGGTCGAACGTAGCGGCCTCCCGGTCCACGATGTCGGCCGGCGGCTCGGACGGCACCGGCTCGCCGCGGCGCGCCGTCTCCGGGTACGCCGTTGCGCCGGCCGGCAGGCCGGGTGGCGACGAGGCGAGGCGTGCGAGCTGTTCGTCGAGCTGGGCAGTCAGGGTCGCCACGGCCGCCGCGACGTCCTTCTCGACGACCTTCGGGAACTCCTCGTGTAGGCCGCCGCTCGTCGGGGCAAGATTCTTGACCAGAACGAGCCCCGGATCGTAGGCGCCCGGCACGACGCGGATGGCGCCCGCCGCGACGTTCCCGGCGGGTCCTTTGCGGACGGCGACGACGTCGACGATCCGCACCTGGCACTTGACGCGCAGGTCGGGCGGGGTCCCGGACAGGATCGCCACAGGGACCAGGATCGCGTCGGTCGTCGCGAAGCCGACGCCGCCGGGCGTGCGCACAACCGTGCGGGACGGGATCGTGTAGGACCGGCTCGGATCGCAGTTCTGCCACTCGACCGATCCGGTCGCGGACGCCTCCTCGACGCGCTTCCCCGTGGCCTTGAACGTGCCCGTCGCGGAGAGGGGCAGCGTGACCCGCGTGGCGGGGATGGTCGCCGTCGCCGCGTCGGCGACGACGGCCTCGGGATCCACCGTCCCCGTGAAGACGACCGGCCCGACGGGCTCGGCCGCAAGACGCAGCGTGACGGTGGCCGTCGGGAGGAGGACGTACCCCACGGCCGCGCCGGTTCCCGCCACGAAGAGAACGCCCAGCACAAGGGCTGCGATCAGCGGCCAGCGCCGCCGCGAGGGCGGCGCGACGGACCGCCCCGCCGCGAGGCCGGTCGAGGCGCCGACGG
>JAZDPM010000001.1:0-6668 GCA_043797725.1 Chloroflexota bacterium | reverse complement strand
CGCGCGTCCTGGAGCTGCGATGCGGCCCCGGCCAGGTCGCGGTTCGTGGCGACGCGGTCCTCCGCACCCTTCAGCGCGTCGCCGAGCCGGCGCAGCGCGTCCGCGGCGGCGGCCCTGTCTCCGCGCGCGAGTGCGCTCGTGGCATCACGCAGCGCCCCGTCCGCGCCGGATCCCGCCTGGGACGCCGCACCCTGCAGCGCCGCGAGCGACTGGCCCAGGCTGGCCAACTCCTCGTTCGTCTTGTCGCCCAGCGCGCCCGCCAGCCGGTCCAGGTCTTCCTGGGCCTTCTCGGGGTCACCGCCGGGATTGGCCTTCGCGTCGCCGGTGGCCGCGCGCGAGAGCCCCCGGCTGAGCGACGCGAGCGCGGCGGCGCGCTCCTCGTTCGACGGGTCGAGCTGCTCGCGGACGGACGCCTCGACGCCGCCGAGGCGGGCGAGGTTCCTGTCCAGCGCGCCCGGGTCATCGCGCATGCCTTTCGCAAGGTCGCGCAGGTCCCGGGCGAGCCGCGATCGCGGGTCCTCGACGGTCCGGCCCTGCCGCTCCAGCTGCTCGGCGAGGCGGTCGATCCGCTGCGCGGTCTGGGTCGCCTCCTCGCGGATTGCGCGATCCTGGGCGATCCGCTGGTCCATCGGGTTGGCCACGAAGGCGAGGGGGACGAGGAGGGCGGCGGCGAAGAGGGTGATCAGGGCGGGGCGCCGGGCGATGCGCGGTCGGAACGTGCCGGGCGGCAGCACTGCGAGCACGTCGAGCGCATCGCGTCGCTGCCGGGCGACGAATCCCGCGTGGGCGGCCGCATCGGGATCGCCCGCGCCGGCGGTCTCCGCGGCGAACGCGAGCGCGCTTCCCAGGCGGTCCGCGAGGCCGGCCTCCGCGTCCACCGCCAGGGCCGTCTCCCCCAGCGATGGGCGTGCCCGGACGACGACGACCAGCAGCGCGACGAGCACGACGGCCGGGATGGCGACGGCGACTGCCGTCGCGGCCCCGAGCGGGATCAGCCGCGCAGTGGCGAGCAGGATCACCTCGGCCACGAGCGCCGTGGCCAGGGCCCACCAGGCCCGGCGCACGGCGCGCCGGAGCCACAGCCGGCTGCGCTGGCGGCGCAGGCCGGCGCGGATGGCGCGCAGCTCGGCGTCGGCGGGGACGGGGTCGGGCGGGGTCAGCAGTCGCCGGGGAGGGCGACCCACCGAGGTCCGGGCAAGCGGGTTCTTCATGACGCGGCCTCCCCGCGGGAGCGCCGGCGGAAGAACCGCCAGCGGCGCGTGGGGCTGACCAGCTGGACCGACGACAGGACCAGGACCAGGGAGGCCAGGAGCCACGCCACCGCAGTTCGCGGCCAGAACGTGTCGCGGGTCGAGGCGTCTCCGGGGACCTCGTCGGCGGCGACCGCGAAGAAGCCCCACCCGCCGTTCACCACCCCGCCCGGCCCGACGACGCCCCCGCCCATGTCGACGCCCGGCTTCAGCGGCCACTGCGCGGGCTCTGGCTGGGGGACGCTGTTGCCGGGGAGCCTGCCGGTGATGCCCGCGATGACCTGGCACGTCGTGGAGTAGGGGTTCACGTCGACGCCGCAGATGACGTCGACCGCCGCCACGACCGGGTTGAGCCAGAGCAGCGCCTCCGGCGGCCGGATGACCGCCGGCTGCTCGGTGGACGGGGCCGTGGGTTCGCCGCTCGAATCGATGGCGCCGTCGTTGCCCGGGGCCTGGACGCGGATCGGCTGCGTGGTCTGCTGTGGCGTCATCTGGTTCCAGAAGAACCAGGTGAAGGCTGTCCCGACGGTCAGGGCCAGCACGGCCAGGTAGGTCAGGAAGGTTGCCGACTGTGTCCGCCGGGTGATGCTGGAGAAGAAGATGCCCAGCGAGCCGAAGCCGAGCGCGGTCACGAGGAGCACGAAATAGCCCCGCAGGATGTCTTCGGGGGCGACGCCGCCGAAGACGAAGACGACCGCGGTGAGGGGGATCGAGGCGAGGATTAGGACGACGACGAACGCGAGCGACGCGGCGAGCTTCCCCAGGACGATCCCGAGGGTGCTCACGGGGGTCGCCGTCAGCAGGTCGAGGGTCTGCCTCTCGCGCTCCAGGCTGATCGCCCCGGTCGTCGCGGCCGGGGCCAGGAAGACGACGAGCAGGACCTGCAGGAAGAGAAGCGTCGTGAAGACGGCCTGCCCAACCTGGCCCGCGACGTACGGGTTGCCGCCGCCGAACGCCATCTGCGACGCGGCCGACTGCTCCTGGAGCAGGTAGATCATTACGGTGAAGCCGGCGAGGAGGGCGAGGTAGAAGGTCAGGGCGATGAAGGATCGGGGACCGCGCATCCGACCGCGGAGCTCCTTGGTGCCGACCGCGGCGATGCCGGTGCCGACCGCGGCGATGCCGGTCCCGACGGCGACGAGTCGCGCGCGCATCACGCCACCTCCGCCCGGGAATCCCCGGTCACCTGCAGGAAGAGCTCCTCGAGATCGCTCGCGGCCCGCGCGAACGAGACGATCCGGATCCCCGCCGCCACCGACCCGGCGAGGAGGCGCGCGGCCCCATCGTCGTCGCCGGTGAACCCGATCTCCACGACGTCGTCGCCCGCGACCTCGGCGGCCACGACGGACGCGTCGGCGGCGAAGTGGTCACGGGCGACGATCACCGCCGTCGCGTCGCCGAGGACCCGCACCCGCAGGACCGCGCCGATGCGCAGCCTCGCCTCGATCTCGGCGAGGCTCCCCTGGGCCAGGAGCAGGCCACGATCGATGATCGCGAGGCTGGTGCAGAGCTCCTCCAGCTCGGGCAGGATGTGGCTGCTGATGAGGATCGTCTTGCCCAGCGACCTCAGCTCGCGGAGCAGCTCGCGCAGCTCCACGCGGGCCCGTGGGTCAAGGCCGGAGGCGGGCTCGTCCAGGATCAGGACGGCGGGATCGTGGACGAGCGCATGGGCCAGGCACAGGCGCTGCTGCATGCCCCGCGAGAGCGTGGCCACGTAGGCATCCCGCCTGGGGCCCAGGTCGACGAGCTCCAGGAGGTCACCGATCATCCGGCGGCGGCGGTTCGCCGGCACCCCGTGGCAGCGTCCGAAGAAATCCAGGTACTCCCAGACCTTCATGTCATCGTAGACGCCGAAGCTGTCCGGCATGTACCCGACGACACGCCGCACCCCATCCGGGTTCCTGCGGATGGACGCCCCGGCCACCTCGGCGTCGCCGGCCGTCGGGACCAGGAGCGTGGCCAGGATCCGCAGGGTCGTCGTCTTGCCCGCCCCGTTCGGCCCGACCAGGCCGAAGATCTCCCCGGCCGCGATCTCGAGGTCGAGCCCGCCGAGGGCGAGCGTGCCGTTGTAGCGCTTGACGAGCCCCCGGGCAGTGACGATTGCGGTCACTCCATCGTCCCTTCGAGCTGGAGGGCAAGCTGGAGGTTGACGGCGTCCTGGCGGTCGTTCGAGAGCCGCACCAGGATCGTTCCGGATGCCGGGTCGACGAAGCGGCCGGGCCCGCGGATCTCGACGACCATCCCGGACGCCAGGCCCTGGACCTCCCGCCACGCTCCTGCATCTCGATCGAAGAGCTCGAGGCGGGGCAGGCTCGCGTCGCCGACGCCGGGCGGCGGCTTGACGGGCTCGTCCGGAGCGCCGGTCCCGGAGGCGCCGGAGGGGGTCGGGGTGGCCGCCGGCTCGCTGGTCGGAGGAGCGGGCTCCACGCCGCTTCCGGGGTTCACCCCGCCGCCCATGATCTTCGCCGGGAAGCCCATGTTGACGCCGAGGGCCAGGCGTGTCGGCACGAGACGACCCGAGACCGCGATGGGCCGGTAGGCGAGCGTCACGGATCCGCCGCCGATCGTGAGGTTGAAGGGGTCCTTGTTGAAGAACTGCGCCTTCACCTCGATCAGGGACGACCGCATGAGGTCCGGGGCGAAGGTCACGGGTCCCGAGGCGGCCAGCCCGAGCGGGAGAAAGTAGAGCGTCTCGCCGGCGGTGCGGGGCTCCTCGCCGGCGACCGTCACCGCGAAGACGCCGGGTCGGCCCCACGCCAGGAGGACCGGGCCGTCGGAGGGGAGCGTGCCGTTGGAGCCGAAGAAGGGGTCGTACGTCAGGGCGTCCACGAGCTGGCGCCGAACCTGGTCCCGGAGGAAGTCGCTGCCCGGGTTGCCGTGGGAGGAGAACGACTGCTGGCCGAAGATCCGCTCCGAGAGGGCGCGCCCGAAATCATCCGGCTGGGCCCGCAGATCCACCGTCGCGCTGGCGCCCGGGGCCAGGTCGGGCAGTACGACGACTGCGCTTCCCAGGACGACGGCGGGCTTGGCAAGGGGCACCGCGGACGCGTTCCGGATGGTCCCCCGGACCCGATCTCCTTCGAGACGCAGATCGGCTTCGATCCGGGGAGCGAGGACGGGCGCCTCGGCCCGGACTGCGCGAAGGGTCCCGTAGCCGACGGCGAGCTGGCGCAGCCGGGCCGGGTCGCCCTGGACGACGTCCAGGCCCCCCCCGCCGCCCTGGCCGAACCCCTCGCCGCTGTAGGGCGCCGAGAGGAGCGCGCCGCCCGGGACGCCGACCTCGTAGCTTCCTCGGGTGGGGGAGAAGACTCCCAGGTAGACCTGTGCCTGGGCCGCATCCGTTCCCGGCGCGGCCCGCACCAGCGCGATCTGGTTGACGATGACGTCGGTGCCCCGCAGGACGAAGCCGATCGCGAACGCGGCGACCGTGAAGCCGACAACGAGGACGGGCATCGTCACCCAGGCCCACTCGCGACGGTCGAGGCGGCGCAGGACGAGGTAGTTGACGGGACCGATGAGGAGGATGTAGCCGAGCAGGAGCAGCAGGAGGCCCCCGATCGACGGGAGCGCCAGCGCCGGCATGGTGGCCAGGAGCGAGACGAGGATCCCGTCATCGCCGACGATGAGGGGCGTGCGTGCGGTGCCCCGCGCCGGGACGAGCGAGGCCCACAGGACGTCGACCGACGTGCTCTCGGCAAGCCACGGCGTGGACGGATCGAAGCCGGCGAGCGTGACCGCCCCACTGCCGAAGGGTCGATCTCCGACGATCGCTCGATCACCGCTGCCGGCCAGGGCGCGCGCCCCGGCGGCCGGGGATCCCGCGAGGGCGGGCAGCGCCTCCGCGCCGCGGGGCAGGGTGCCCCCGAGGAGGCCGCGGACGGCCTCGGGATCCACGTCGATCGTCACGGTGGGGCGGAAGGGGAGCAGCTCGTCGGGGAAGCCCCCGAGCAGACCGAGGCCGCCGCTCCCACCCACGATCGTCAGTCGGCCGCCGCCCGCGAGCCACGTGCGGAGCGCGGCCAGCTGGTCGGCCGAGAGCTGGCCCGCGTCCACGTCCTGCCAGACGAGGCGGTCGATGGCGGACCATGCTTCGGGGCGCTCCGGCAGGTCCGCCACGGCCAGCTGCACAACGGCGGGCTGGGGGCCGGCCGGGTCGCGCAGTCGCCCCAGGGCGGCGACGAGCGGTCCCGGTCGTTCGGCGACGACGCCGATCACGAGCTGGCCGGGGTCGTGGAGCGCGAAGGCGACGACCCGGCCGGTCACCACCGTCTCGTTGGCGACGAGGGCGACCTCGAGCGAGCTGCCGAACGCGGGCGCCTGGGCGTGCAGGATGTAGGCCTTGCGCGACGTCGTGGGGAGGTCCACCGGGAGGGCGAAGCGTGTTCGTCCCTGGGTGCCGCCAACGATGCGAAGCTCGCCGACAAACGACGGGCCGTCATTGGCGAGGTCGACCCGGATCGCCATCCAGGAGCCGGTCCGGGCGTGGCCCTGGACCAGGGCGTGGGCCTCCATCGTCATGCCCGCGGGCGTCGCCGGGGTCGGGGTGGGGCCGGCCGCTCGAGCGACCCAGGGGGCGGCGGCCAGGACGAGGAGGACGGCCGCGAAGGGCGTGGCGATCAGCCCGATGCGGGAGCTCCGGACCTGGTGCACGACACCCCTCTCTGGACCCGTCCTGCGGGCGGCCTGCGATCCTGACGCCGGGCCCACCCGGAAAGTTGCGTCCGCCAGGAGGGTCAGCGCCTCGGCACGCTACACTCTGCGCCATCCCGCCGCGCACCGCGCGGCGCAGGCCGGCCGGACCACCGTCCCGGTGCCCCTGGAGGTCGCGTGCCCGAGATCCGCGCGTTCCGTGCGCTGCGCTACAACCCCGAGACGCTGCCCGACCTCGCCCGGGTGGTCGCGCCACCCTACGACGTCATCTCGCCGGCGCAGCGGATCCAGCTTGCGGCCCGGGACCCGCACAACGTCGTCGCGATCGACCTGCCGGTCGATGCCGGCGCGACGGATCCGGACGAGAAGTACCGGCAGGCGGCGCGCACGTTCGCGGGATGGCGTTCGGACGGGACGCTGCGCCAGGACCGCCAGCCGTCGCTCTACGCCTACGACCAGGAGTACACGGTCCCCGGCACGTCGCTCCGCCGGGTCCAGCGGGGCTTCTTCGGGCGCCTCCGCCTGGAGGCCTTCGGGCCGGACGGAGGGGTCCTCCCGCATGAGCGGACGATGCCCGGCCCCAGGGAGGATCGCTACAAGCTAATGCGTGCGACCGGCGCCAACTTGTCCGCCGTGACGATCCTCTACGACGACGCCACGGGCGTGGCGCCCGGCCTGCTCGCCCAGGCGACCGAGACGCCGGCAGTTGCCGACGTGACCGACGACGATGGCGTACGGCACCGCCTCTGGCTGGTCCCCGACGACGGG
>JAZDPM010000321.1:0-8340 GCA_043797725.1 Chloroflexota bacterium | reverse complement strand
GGGACCACGCCGGTCGGTCCGCCGAGCTGGCGGCCGCGGCCGGCTGCCCGGCCCGGTCGGTCGCTCTGATCCGGGGCGAGGCGGACCCGGGGGGCGGCGCGTCGCTCGCCGCGCTCCACGCTGCCGACGAGGCGAGCTGATGGCTCTCGATCCCGTGGCGCGGCCCGGCGGAGAGCTGCCGGGTATCACCTTCACGGACCGCCGCCGCCCGGAGGACGCGACGCGCGTGCGGCTTCCCGAATGGGAGGGTCCGCTGGGGCTCCTGCTCGCGCTCGTGGAGGCCCGCCGCTTCGACGTGCTGACGGTTCCCCTCGGGGCGCTCGCGGAAGCGTACCTCGACGCGATCGCCGGCCTCGAGGACGATCGGCTCGGCAACCTCTCCGCGTTCGTCGCCGTCGCGAGCCAGCTGATCCTCATCAAGAGCCGGGAGATGCTCCCGCGGCCGCCGGCGCCTGCCATCCCCATCGACGACGAGCCGGACGCCGAGGCCGCGCTGCGGGCTCGGCTCGTCGCCTACCGGGCCTTCCGGGACGCCGCCGACCGGCTGGCGGGCCCGGCGGCGGCCGGCCGGCAGGCGGTCCGCCGCGAGCCGTCGATCGCGGGCGCCGCTGCCCGGGCCGGGGCGGTGGAGCCGCTGCCGCCGCGCCTCGACCCGGCGCTCCTGGTGGGCGCCCTCGACAGGCTGGCGGCCGTGGCCCCGCCCGTGGTGCCGCCGCCCGAGACGATCCCGCGCACGATCACCATGGACGAGCGCTCGGCGCTCATCCGCGCGGCGCTCGCGGCCGCGGACCCGGTCATCCTCCAGGACCTCCTCGCTGGTATCCGCGACCGGGTCGTGGTCACCGTCACCTTCCTGGCAATGCTGGAGCTCGTGAAGCGCCGGGAGATCTCCATCGAGCAGGACGCGCCGTGGGGCCCCATCATCGTCCGGTCGGTCCCGGCCCGCGGCGCGGACCCTGTTGTCGGCCCGGTCCCGGCCCGCGGCGCGGACCGGGCCCGCGGCGGTGACCATCCGGACAAGGAGGACGCGTGACGGAAGCGGAGCACGCCGCGGCGACCCCCGTCGAGGTGGAGGACGAGACGTCGCCGGAGGCCGTCGCCGTCGACCTCCCCGGCGAGGCGCTGACCGAGTCCCTGCTTGAGGCGCTCCTCTTCGTCGCGGAGCGCCCGCTCGGCCGTCGCGAGCTGGCGACCCTGACCGGGGCGGCGCCGGAGACGATCGATGCGCGCCTCGGGGACCTGGAGGTCACCCTGGCCGGGCGTGGGATCCGGCTCCTCGTCGACGGCGACCGGGTGGTGCTGGCGACCGCGCCGGAGGCCGGCCTTCTGATCGGCCGCTACGTTGGGCGCGAGCCGACGCGCCTCTCGGCCGCGACGCTGGAGACACTGGCGATCGTGGCCTACCGCCAGCCGGTCACCAAGGCAGGCGTCGAGCGGGTCCGCGGCGTGGACGCCGAATACGCCATCCGGAGCCTGCTCCACCGCCGGCTGGTGGTGGAGCTCGGCCGCGCCGACGCGCCGGGCCGGCCCATCCTCTACGGAACGTCGGTGGAGTTCCTGGAGCGCTTCGGCCTCCTCAGCCTGGACGACCTGCCCCTCCTCGACGCCGCGGTCGCGGAGCGCCTCGTCACCCCCGAGCCGGCCGGGACGCCCTGATGCCGGCGGAGCGGCTGGGCAAGGTGCTCGCGGCGGCGGGGGTCGCCAGCCGCCGCGCCGCCGACGCCCTCGTGGCCGCCGGGCGGGTCACCGTGGATGGCCGGCAGGCAGTGCTCGGGGAGAGGGCCGACCCGGCGCTCCAGGTCGTGGCCGTCGACGGGCGTCCGATCGGGGCGACCGCGGTTGCGCTGGTCCACCTGGCGCTCCACAAGCCGGCGGGCGTCACCGCGACCGCTGCCGACCGCCACGCGGCGCGCACCGTGCTCGACTTCGTCCCGTCCCGCCTCGTCCCCCCCGGGACCCGTCTCTACCCGGTTGGCCGGCTCGACCTGGACTCCGAGGGCCTGCTGCTGCTCACGAACGACGGCGCCTGGACCGATCGGGTCCTCCACCCGCGCCACGGCGTGGAGCGCGAATACGCGGTCGCGGTGGCCGTGCCGCTCGGCAGCGAGCAGCGCTCGGCACTGGCCGCCGGGGTCCCGCTGGAGGAGGGAATCGCCCGCCTGGTCTCCCTGCGGCCCGCGACGCGCACGGAGACGGCCCTCCTCGCCGCCCAGGTTGACCCGCCCCCCGGGCTGGGGCTGGCCTGGTATCGGGTGGTCCTCGCCCATGGCTGGAAGCGTCAGATCCGGAGGATGCTCGCGGCGGTCGGCGCAACCGTGGTGCGCCTGGTGCGCGTGCGCGTCGGCACCCTGCGCCTCGACCTGCCCGCCGGGCAGGCGCGCCTCCTGACGCCCGCCGAAGTGCGCCGCCTGGCAGCGTCGCCTCCGCCGGATCGCCCGCCCCCGACAGCGGCACGACTGCGGTCATCGGAGGGATCAACGGAATGACGCGCCACGCCCCGGCCCGGCGGGCCGATGCCGCCGATCTCCTGTTCGTCAACGGCGCCGTCCGGACCATGGAGCCGGCGCGACGGGTCGCCAGCGCCCTCGCGGTCCGCGACGGACGGATCGCCGCAGTCGGGCTGGACCACGAGCTCCGACCGCTGGCCGGGCCCGGCACGCTCGTCGTCGACCTCGAGGGCCGCACGCTGCTGCCGGGCTTCCAGGATGCCCACGTGCACCCGCCCCCCGGGGGATGGGCGATCCTGACCTGCGACCTGCACGACCTCCCGTGGGACCGCGAGGCCTATCTCACCGGGATCCGCGCCTACGCCGCGGCGCACCCCGACGAGGAGTGGATCGTCGGCGGCGGCTGGGGGATGCCCGCGTTCCCGCGCGGCACGCCGTCCCGCCTGGACCTGGATGGCGCGGTCCCGGGCCGTCCGGTCTTCCTGGAGAACCGCGACGGTCACGGCGCCTGGGTCAGCTCCCGGGCCCTCGAGATGGCCGGCATCACTGGCGCGACGGCCGACCCCGGCGACGGCAGGATCGAGCGCGAGGCCGACGGGTCGCCGCAGGGGACGCTCCACGAAGGGGCGGCGAACCTCGTTCGACGGCTCGTCCCGCCCTTCTCGGACGCCCGGTGGGAGGAGGCCATCCTCGCCGCGCAGGCGTACCTGCACGGCTTCGGCATCACGGCGATCACCGACGCCTGGGTCGCGGCCGAGCACCTCCCGGCCTACCGCGCGCTGGCGGAACGCGGCGACCTGACGCTTCGGACGGCGCTCTCGCTCTGGTGGGACCGCGAGGGCGGCCTGGAGCAGCTGGCCTGGTTCGAGGAGGCTCGCCGCACCGCGACATTGGGACGCCTGCGGGCCTCCACCGTGAAGCTGATGCTCGACGGCGTCCTGGAGAACTTCACGGGCGCCCTCCTGGAGCCCTACCTGGACGCAGCGGGCCGGGTCACGGCCAACGCCGGGATCGACTTCATCGACCCGGCCCGGCTCGCCCGCGAGATCGCGCCGGCACTCGACGCGGCCGGCTTCGAGCTCCATTTCCACGCGATCGGCGACCGCGCCGTGCGATCCGGCCTCGACGCCGTCGCGGCGGTCCGCCGCGCGAACGGCCCACGCGACCGGCGTCCCCACATCGCCCACCTGCAGGTGGTCCACCCGACCGACGTCCCGCGCTTCGGTGCCCTGGGCGTCGGTGCCACCATGCAGCCGCTGTGGGCCGCCTTCGAGGCCCAGATGCGCGACCTGACGATCCCGTTCCTGGGCCCCGAGCGGAGCAGCTGGCAGTACCCCTTCCGGAGCCTGGAGCGGGCCGGTGCCCGCCTCGTCGGCGGCAGCGACTGGTCGGTCTCCACGCCGAACGTCATGCACGAGGTCGAGGTCGCGGTGAACCGCGTGGCTCCCGAGAGCCGGGGTATCGAGCCGCCGTTCCTGCCGGACGAGCGGCTGGACCTCGCGAGCGCGCTCGGGGCCTTCACGATCGGCGCCGCCTGGGCCAACGGCCTGGAGAACGAGACCGGCACCCTCGAGCGCGGGAAGCTGGCCGACCTGGTCGTTCTCGACCGCGACGTGTTCGACCGCGACGCAGGCGAGATCGGCGATGCCCGCGTCCTCCTCACCCTCTCCGAGGGGGTCGCCGTCCACGCCGACCCCTCGTTCGGCTGGCAGGGTTGGACGTGATCCGCGATCGCGGCCCCGTCGTCGCCCTCGACGGGCCGGGCTCGTCGGGCAAGAGCAGCGTCGGCGCGGCGGTGGCCGCCGCCCTCGGGGCTCGCTTCCTGGACACCGGTCTCCTCTACCGGGCGCTCACGTGGCTGAGCCTGGAGCGGGGACTGGAGCCGGAGGATGCGGGGGCCATCGCCCTGCTCGCCGTGGAGATCGACCTCCGGGCCGACGAGTCGGGACGGCTCGCCCGCGTCGTCGTCGGTGGGCGCGACGTGGCCGACCGGATCCGCACCCAGCGGGTGGACCGCGCCGTGTCGGCGGTTGCGTGCAAGGCGGAGGTCCGGGCGGCCCTCATGGGCCGCCAGCGGGCGATCGCGGCGGCCGGCGCCATCGTCGTCGCCGGGCGCGACATCGGGAGCGTGGTCCTGCCCGACGCCGACGTGAAGGTCTGGCTGGACGCGTCCGCGGAGGAGCGGGCCGCGCGGCGTGCGCGCGAGCGCGGGATCGTCCCGGCGTCGTCCGCCGGTCGTGCGATCCTGGAGGATCTCCGCCGCCGCGACCTGGCCGATGGATCGCGCGACGTGTCCCCGTCGCGCGCGGCGGACGACGCGGTGCACGTCCGCACGGACGGCAACTCCTTCGAGACGACGGTGGCGGCCGTCCTCGCCGTCGTTCGCTCGGCCATGGCAGCGAACGGGAGTCCCCCATGACGAACCCAACGCCGCGCCGGCGGCCCTCGGAGCGCGTGGCTCTCGCGTTCACCCTCCCGGCCGACCGTCTCCCGTTCTTCATGCGGGCGAGCCAGCTCGTGGGGCGCACGGTGATCCGGTGCTTCACCCGCGTCTCGGTGGAGGGGCTCGAGCACGTTCCGAAGAGCGGGGCGCTCATCCTGGCCGGCAACCACATCAGCAACGCCGATCCGCCCCTCGTTGCCGGCTGGCTGACGCCCGCCCTGGGGCGGCCGGTCCACTGGATGGCCAAGGCGGAGGCGCTCGAGTGGCCGCTGGCCGGCTGGTTCATGCGCCACAACGGCGCCTTCGGGATCAGGCGCGGCGCCGCCGACACGGAGGCCTTCAAGGTGGCTCGGGCGATCCTTGACGACGGCCGGGTTCTTGGGGCGTTCCCGGAGGGCACCCGCAGCCCAACCGGCGCCCTCCAGCGGGCCAAGGACGGCGCAACGCTCCTCGCCCTGCGCACCGGTGCCCCGATCCTCCCGATCGGCATCACCGACACGGACCAGTTCTGGCCGCGCGGCAGGAAGCTCTGGCGGTTCGGCGGCCGGATCTCGATGAAGGTCGGCGAGCCGTTCGTCCTGGAGCGCCGGGTCGCGCCGGACGGAACGAGGGAGCCCCTCGAGGACGTCACGACCCGCCTGATGCTCCGGATCGCGGAGCTCCTCCCGGAGCGCCACCGGGGCGTTTACGGGCCGCTCCTGGCGTCGCCGGGCAACGGCGGGCCGTCCGAGCCATCGACGGCCTCGCCGGTTGCGAGCGAGTAGCCCACGATGGACCCGGGCTGACGCCGGCCCCGTCGGGGTTTCGTCAGGATGCGTGCAATAATCGGGCCATGAGCATGGTCCAGGAGGTCCACATCGCGAAGCGCACCGGCTTCTGCTACGGCGTCCGCGAGGCGGTCGACAAGGCCAAAGAGGCCGCCGACGCGGGCAGGATGACCCACACCCTCGGGCAGGTCGTCCACAACGAGGGCGTGGTAGCCAGCCTCCACGCGCGAGGCGTGCAGCCGATCCAGGCCCTCGACGAGGCCCGCAACGGGTCCACGGTCGTGATCCGTGCCCACGGCGTGACGCCGACCGTGCGGCAGGCGGCGGCCGGGCGCGGCCTGGACGTCATCGACGGCACCTGCTCCTGGGTCATCGCCGAGCAGAAGGAGCTCCACAAGCTCGTCGAGGACGGCTACACCATCGTCCTGCTGGGCACGCCGAACCACCCGGAGGTCGTGGGGCTGCTGGGCTTCGCTCCCGACGCGATCGTGGTCGACGAGGAGGAGGGCTGGGACCAGATCCCCCGCAAGAAGCGGATGGCCCTCATCACCCAGTCCACCCAGCCACCCTGGAAATTCGAGCGACTCGCGGCGCGCATGGTTCACCTCGCCCACGAGCTCAAGATCGTCAACACGGTCTGCCCGGTGACGATCCGCCGCCAGGAGGACACGGTGGCAACGGCCCGTGACGTGGACTTCATGGTCGTCGTCGGTGGCCGGAACAGCGCCAACACGAAGGAGCTGACGCGTCTTTGCGAGGTCGTGGGGACGCCGGTCCTCCAGGTCGAGCACGCCCGCGACCTAATGGACCCGACGGTCTTCGGCGACGCGACGGTCGTCGGAGTGACGGGCGGCACCTCGACGCCGATCGAGGACCTGGAGCTGGTGGCCGAGCGGATCCTGGAGATGGCGGGCACCGCCGACGCGCGGACCCGGGCTGGCGAGATCGCCCTCGAGGCGCTCGCCGCGGCCGCCACGCCCGCCGGCCGGACCAGCTCGCTCCCCCGGGACAGCGGCCTCTCCCTCGCGGCCGCCCGGTGACCCGGATCGGCCCCCTCCCGGTCGTCGCGATCGTCGGGCGTCCCAATGTCGGCAAGAGCACGCTCTTCAATCGCGTCGTGGGGGACAGTCGCGCGGCGATCGTCGAGGACCGCGCCCGGACCACGCGCGACCGCATCTACGGGGAGGGTGAGTGGAACGGGCGGCGCTACCTCGCCGTGGACACCGGAGGCCTCGAGGCAGCCCCGGGCGACGCGATCGAGGAGCGCGTCCAGGACCAAGCGCGCATCGCGATCGCCGAGGCCGACGTGATCGTCTTCGTCGTCGATGCGACGACGGGCCTCACGCCGGCCGACCAGGAGGCCGCCGAGACGCTCCGGCGGGCGACGGCTCCCGTGTTCGTCGCGGTGAACAAGGCCGACAACGCGAAGCGCGAGCTGGACGCGGCGGAGTTCTGGGCCCTCGGCTGGGACGAGACGTGGCCGATCAGCGCCGCCCACGGCCGCGGTGTCGCCGACCTCCTGGACGAAGTCGTCCTCGCCCTGCCGCCGGAGAGCGAGGCCGAGCAGGCCCGCAAGGCGCGCGAGGCGAACACCGATCGGGAGGCCGACCTCATCGCCGACGAGCTGGCCGAGGGACTGGAACCCGACGAGCTCGCCTTCGACGAGGGGACGCTGCCCGGGCCCGTGACGATCGCGTTCGTCGGGCGGCCCAACGTGGGGAAGTCAAGCCTCCTCAACTCCCTCCTCGGCGAGGAGCGGGCGATCGTATCCGAGATTCCCGGGACCACCCGGGACGCCTTCGACACGCGGCTCGCCTTCGGACAGGGCGAGGTCATCCTCGTCGACACCGCCGGGATCCGGCGGCGGGGCAAGGTCGCCTCCGGCCCGGCTGCGGAGCGCTACTCGGCGTTGCGGGCCCTCAAGGCGATCGACCGGGCCGACATCACGGTCCTCGTCATCGACGCCGTCGAGGGGCTCACGGCCCAGGACGCCCACGTTGCCGGGTACACGATCGACGCCGGCAAGGGCCTCGTGATCGCCGTCAACAAGTGGGATCTCGTCGAGGACAAGACCGACCGCACCTTCGACCAGTACGTCGCCTGGATCCGGCGCGACGCGCCCTTCTTGGATTTCGCGCCGGTCGTCTCCATCAGCGCGAAGACCGGCCAGCGTGTCGAGCGGGTGCTGGAGATGGCGGTGGACGTCTGGGGCGAACGGCGGAAGCGGATCGGGACCGGGGAGCTCAACCGGCTGCTGGCCGAGGCGACGGCTCGGCAGGTCCCGCCCGCGGCCAAGAACCGCCGGCCGAAGCTCTTCTACGCCACCCAGGCGGCGATCGAGCCGCCCACGTTCATCTTCTTCGCGAACGACGCGGAGCTGATCCACTTCAGCTACCGGCGCTACCTGGAGAACCGGATCCGCGACGTGCTCGGCTTCCACGGCACGCCGATCAAGCTGGTCTTCCGCAACCGCGGGGCCGACCGGCCGCCGCGGAAGCGCACGGCGCCGCGGAGTGGGGGAGTGCGGCAAGCGAGCGCTCGGCCCGGGAGCGCCCGCCGCCACTGACCCGGGAAGCGCGACGCGGCTCTGCTATCCTTGGCCCCGTCGGGGTGTGGCGCAGCTTGGTAGCGCACCTGAATGGGGTTCAGGAGGTCCCGCGTTCGAATCGCGGCACCCCGACCA
>JAZDPM010000262.1:0-4616 GCA_043797725.1 Chloroflexota bacterium | reverse complement strand
GCCGGCTCACCGGGAGGGGGCCGTGTTCCTGCAGAATCCAGAGGATCTGGAGATGCAGCAAGCTGACGCCGCTGTGGTGGACCCGCCGCGCGGCGGCACAGCGCTGCCGGCTCGCCAGGGTGGCGACACCCTCCGAGATGTAGCGAAGCAAGGCTGCCCGGGAGGCGGGCAGAGCGATGCTATCGTCGGCGGCGCGGTCGCCCGCGGCGCGATTGTCGGCGGCACGGTCGCCGGCGGCACGGTCGCCGGCGGCGTGGTCGCCGGCTGCGTGGTCGGTTATGGTCACCTGAACAATATAGATGGCGGTAACTAAGCCGTCAAACGGCCGCGACTGCCAGACGGCAGCGACCGTCAAACGGCAGCGATCGCCAGACGGCAGCGATCGCCAGACGGCCGCGACCGTCAACGGCAGCGAGGAGCCCGATGCGCTACGCCCTCATGATCGAACCCCAGCAGGGGTGCTCCTACGACGACCAGCTGGCGGTCGCCAGCCGGGCAGAGGCGGCCGGGTTCGAGGCCTTCTTCCGGTCGGACCACTACGACAGCTTCCCAGGGGAGGTCGGCCGCCCCACGACGGACGCCTGGACGGTGCTGGCGGGCCTCGCCCGCGAGACGGAGCGGATCCGGCTCGGCGTCCTCGTCTCGCCGGTCACCTTCCGCCACCCCGGGACCCTGGCGAAGATCGTCGCCACGGTCGACGAGATGTCGGGCGGCAGGGTCGTCGTGGGCCTGGGCGCCGGCTGGAACGAGGCGGAGCATGCCCACCACGGCCTCGCCTTCCCCCCGATCGACGTCCGGGCGGACATGCTCGAGGAACAGCTGGCGATCCTGCGCGGCCTCTGGCAGGAGCCCGACGGCTGGTCGTTCACCGGCCGCCACTACACGGTGCCGGGCTCGCTCTTCCGGCCGCGTCCCGTGCAGCGGCCCGCCCCGCACGTGATCGTGGGCGGCGAGGGGAGCCCGCGCTCGATGCGAATCGCGGTCCGCTACGCCGACGAGTTCAACCTCTCGAGCTCCACTCCCGAGCGGGCCGCCGAACGCTTCGCGAAGCTCGACGAAACGGCCCGCGCGGCCGGCCGCGATCCGTCGTCGCTGGTCCACTCGGCGATGGTCGGGGCGCTCGTGGGCCGCGACGCCGCCGAGGTCGAGCGACGCTCCGTTGCGGCCCTGGAGCAGTTCGGGCTGGCCGATGCCGGGACGGCCTGGTTCGAGACCCGCCGCCCGCGCTGGATCTTCGGCACGCCCGACGAGGCCCGGGCGATGGCGGCCCGCTTCGAGGCCGTCGGCGTCCAGCGGCTGGTGCTGCAGGACTTCCTGCCGTGGGACCTGGAGATGGTCGACCTGCTCGGCGAGGTGCTGATCGGGGGCTGACTCGGCGGCTGCGGCGCGGGCGCGGGGTCTGGGCGGCGACTGCGGGGCCAGCCCGCCCGGCGACTGCGGGGCCAGCCCGCCGAGGCCGACGCGGGGCCAGCCCGCCGAGGCCGACGCGGTTGGAGTTCAACGCAACACCGCGCAGTGCCTGTGGATCGGCCTGCCGGATCCTTGCGTCGGACCGGCGTCTTCCTGCCAGGTTCGGCCGGCCGGGGCTCTCCCCGCGTTGCCCCTGCAGGAATCGTGTGTTGAACGCGTCGAAGCCTGCCATCGCGGGACCGGTCTGAACGTCGCCGGCGACCGGCAGTGCGGACTGGTGCGTTCAACGCAAAGGGGAAGGCATGTGTTGGGAGGCCGTCGCCCCGTGTCTGCGGCCCCGCGGCCGTCGCCCCGCGGCCGTCGCCCCGCGGCCGTCGCCCCGTGTCTGCGGCCCCGCGGTCGTCTCCCCCGCCGCCTACTCGGCGAGCGTCGCCGCCTCCCGGTAGGGGAGCTGGTCGCGGCGGATCGGGTCGGGATCGGTGCCGCGCGCCCGGGCCAGGCGTTCCGTGAGCACCTGGAGCGGGGTCGCCGTCCCGACGAGGGCGGCAACCGGGGCGGGGAGGGACGCCGCCTCCGGGACCAGGAGCCGCCCGGCCGGCAGCAGGAAGGCCGGCCACTCTGCGTCGAGCCCCTCGGCCAAGATCCCGGCCGCCCGCGCTCCGACGCGTCCCGCGGCGGCCATCGCCTGCTGGGCCCGGGCCGAGCGTGCCGCGCGCCCGTCGCGGTCGGCGAGGATCAGCACGACGCCGGTCTGCTCGTCCATCGCCGGCAGGTGGCCGTGGAGGAACGTCTCCAGGTCGCGCATCGTCGTGGGCAGCCAGGTGGCCTCCTCGACCTTGAGGGCGAGCTCGCGCCCGGCCGGGCGATCCGCGCCGGAGGCCACGACGATCAGCGCGCGCATCTCGGCCAGCGCCGCCGCGATCGCCTCGGCCGCGACGCCCTGGCCCACGCCGGCGTCCAGCAGGGCGCGAGCGGCCAGGGGGTCGGCGTCGGCCGGTTCGCCCGTCAGCGCCGCCCCCACCGCCACGGCCGCCAGGATCGGGGAGAGGTAGCCCACCGTGTGGCACCAGCTCCGGTCGATCTCGCCGGTGGCCAGCACGATCGCGAAGCGCCCGATCGGCGATCCCGGGTGAACGGTCACCGCCGCCGTGCGCGCGCCGGCGGCCGCCGCCGCGTCGAGCGCCGCGATCGTTGCCGCCGTCCCGCCCTCGTGGCTGATTCCGATGATGAGCCCGCCCCGCTGCGGGGCCAGGGCCGCCTCGAAGGCCTGCGCCGCCACCACGCTGCCGGGCTGCTCGGCCGCGCGGATCCCGCCCCGCGCCGCCGCGTCGGCGACGATAGTGGCGAACGCCCGGGCCCCGTGCTCGCTCGTGCCACAGCCGGTCACGACCACCGGCAGGCTCTTCTCCAGGGCGCCCCGGATCGCGGTCGCGAGCCGTCCCGCCGGCGTATCCCGGCCGGGAGCCTCCAGGCGTGCCGGGACGCCGGGCACGCCGGAGCTCCGCCGCATCACGCCGAGCCGGCGCAGGACCCGCCCCGCCAGCGCGGGCTCGGCCGCGATCATCTCGGTCATCCACCAGGGCGGGCCGTCGCGCGAGATCGGCTGCGGGAGGAAGGCCCACGGCTCCGGGGGCCCGGACAGGGTGGCCTCGGGGTCCGGATGGGCCGTGATGGACGGGTCGAACGGCGGCGGCGTCTCCATGGTGCCGATGATAGGCTCGGTGGCCGGATGATCCCGCGCGCGATTCACGCCGCGCCCATCCCCATCGATCGCGAGGCACGACCAGGCATGGATGTCGGGGTGATGGTTCCCCAGGGCTGGAAGGGCGAGTTCGACGACTGGAAGGCCGCCGACGCCTGGTCGCACGCGGTGGCCCTGGTCCGACAGGCCGAGGCCCTCGGGTTCGAATCCCTGTGGGTCTTCGACCACTTCACGACGGTCCCCCAGCCCACGGACGAGATCACCTTCGAGTCGTTCACGATGCTGGGCGCGATCGCCCAGGCGACGGGGCGGGCGCGGATCGGGCACATGGTGGTCTGCACCGGGTTCCGTAATCCCGCGCTTACCGCAAAGATGTCGTCGACCCTCGACGTCATCTCCAACGGCCGCTTCGAGCTGGGGATCGGGGCCGGCTGGAAGGAGGACGAGTGGATCGCCTACGGCTACGGGTTCCCGCCCCTCCGTGAGCGCCTGGCGGTCCTGGCCGACCACCTCGAGATCATCCGCCGGATGCTGGAGCCGGGACGCGCCAGCTACGAGGGACGCTTCGCGCGGGTCGACGGCGCGATCAACGTTCCCAAGGGGATCCAGCAGCCGCGGGTGCCGATCATCGTCGGGGGGAACGGGCAGAACGTGACGTTCCGCCTGGCCGCCCGCTTCGCCGACGAGCTCAACCTCGTCTTCCTGGACCCCGCGGAGGTCGGCGAGCACATGGCCGTGGCCCGCCAGCGCTGCGAGGAGGAGGGCCGCGACCCGGCCACGCTCCGGATCTCGCTCTATTGCCGCGACGGCGACGTCCGCCCGGTGGGCCAGGAGCGGGTGGATCGCCTTGGCGCGTTCACGGCCCTGGGGCTGGATCGCCTCGTCGCCTTCCCGTCGCGCTGGGACATGTCCGTTGACGGGCTCGCGCGCTTCGCCGAGGACGTCCGGGCCGCCGGGCTGCCGCTCGCCGCCGGCCTGCCGCTCGCAGGGGGTCTGGCCGCCGCCGTCGGCTGACGGGCGACGCGGACGGCGGTTCCCGTGGCCTTCGACCGCATGGCGCGGGCGCGGCCCGCGATGGCGGTGGCAGCTGGCGGACCCTGCCCGATTCGATGCCCGCGGCCGCATCACGGGCGCATCACGCCTCCCGCGACGGCACCGGGGACTCTCTCATGGCCACGGATTCGAGCGCGCTCGATTGCCGAACGACACTGGGTTGCGATGATGCGCGTTTGATGCCGCCAGGGGCATCAGTTTGCGCATGCACGTAGCCCGGCGGCCGGCGGCCACCCGACCTCAGCGCAGTCGCCCGATCCTCCCCGGGGGTCCGTAGCGGAACCACGCCCGGGCCACGAGGGCGTCCGCGTCGAGCGGGCCGTAGCGCCGGGAGTCGATCGAGCCGGCGGGGGCGTCGCCCAGGAGCCACGCCTCGCGCGGTCCGAGCGGGCGCTCCAGTTCGGCCGGCGGCGTCGCGGTCCGCCTGCCGGCGCTCGCGCCGCCGCGTCCG
>JAZDPM010000252.1:0-6577 GCA_043797725.1 Chloroflexota bacterium | reverse complement strand
TCCCGGGCCCGAAGCCGAAGTTCAGGTTGATCGTGGGGTTCTGGGCGGCGAACATCCACCGCATCACGTCGGCCCCCATCTTCTCGGCGGCCGCGTTGAACTCGATGGCGTTCCCCAGGGACTTGTGCATCTCCTGTCCCTTCTCGTCGTGCACCAGGGCGTGGCCGAGCACGCACCGGAAGGGTTCGCGGTTCTCCAGGACCGTGCTCATGGCGAGGAGCGAGTAGAACCAGTTCCGGAACTGGCCGGGGAAGCACTCCGTGACGAGGTCGGCGGGGAACCACTTCTCCCAGTAGGTACGGTCCGAGAGGTACCCCATGGTGGAGTAGGGGACGATCCCGGCGTCGAGCCAGGGGTTCCCCACGTCGGGAATCCGCGCGACCGGCGCCCCGCAGCCCGGGCAGGCGATCCGGACGGCGTCGACGTGGGGGCGGTGGGGCGTGTGGCCCTCGAGGGCCTCCCATCCGTCCACGGCACGGTCGCGGAGCTCCTCGCGGCCGCCGACCACGTCGAAGGTGCCGCAGGCGGCGCAGTCGTAGATCGGCAGGGCGAGGCCCCAGTAGCGCTTCTTGCTGATCATCCAGTCGTGCATGTTCAGGAGCCAGTCCAGCTCGCGCTCGTACCCGAACGCGGGGATCCACCGGATCCCGTCCACGACGTCCATGATCTGGTAGCGCAGGCTGGCCTCGACCTCGGCCGCCGTCAGCTCGCCGCGCGGCCGGTCGTAGACCGGGCCCATCCTGATGTACCACTCGTCGACGAGGCGGAAGACGAGCGGGGTGGCGCAGCGCCAGCAGTGCGGGTAGCGGTGGACGAAGGGCTCCAGGCGGTAGAAGAAGCCGTGGTGGCGCACGTGCTCCACGACCGGGTCCACCGAGTCGCGTACGTCGCGCCCCGCCAGGAACCCGAAGCCGTCCGAGAAGATCCCGCCCTCGTCGAGGGGCGCCAGCATGGGCAGGCCCAGGGTCGTGCCCAGGGCGAAGTCCTCGGCCCCGCAACCGGGGGCGATGTGGACGATGCCCGTCCCCTCCTCCTCGCCAACCTGGTCCCAGGCCACGACGCGGTGCTCGTATGGACGCCCGTCGGGGCCACCGGCGGCGAAGGCCGCCCGGACCGCCGGCAGGTCGTCGAAAGGACCCCGGTAGCGCCAGCCCACGAGCTCGCTCCCGGCGACCTCCTCGAGCACCTCGAACGGCCCCGCCAGGGCCCCGCGGAGGGTCCCCCGGCCCAGCCAGTGGACGGCGTCGCCCTGGCGGACCTTGACGTAGCGCAGCTCCGGACCGACGGCGGCGGCCACGTTGCTCGTGAGGGTCCACGGCGTCGTCGTCCAGACGAGGAGCGACTCGCCCGGGCGGTCCACCAGCGGGAAGCGGACCGTCAGGCCGGGGTCCGTCCGGTCCGCGTAGCCCTCGGTCATCTCGTGCTGGCTGATCCCGGTCCCGCAGCGGGCGCACCAGGGCATCGTGTCGTGGCCCTTGTAGAGCCAGCCCCGGGCGTGGCATTCGGCGAGGAACGCCCAGATCAGGTCGTTGTTCTCGTTGCTGAACGTGAAGTAGGAGCCCCCCAGCTCGGGCATCCCCAGGCGCCCGACCAGCATCTCCACGGTGTCCGTGACGGGCCCCTTCGGCCCCTCCAGGGTCAGGACACGGGTCGAGTCGGCGGCGAGCTGGTCGCGCAGCCGGCGCAGCTCGTCCGGGTCGTTCCAGTCCATCCAGTAGCCCAGGCGGATCGACTGCTCGGTCTGGCGCGCGGCGAAGGTGAGCACCCGCTGCTTGCAGAGGCTCACGAACTCGGCGATGCCGTGCTCCTCGATGTCCCGCTTCGAGGTGAAGCCGAGGTCCTTTTCGACGTTGACCTCCACCCACAGTCCCTGGCAGTCGAACCCGTTCTGCCAGCGCTGGTCCTCGCCGAGCATGGCGTGGAAGCGCTGGAAGACGTCCTTGTAGGCCCGTCCCCAGGCGTGGTGGACGCCCATGGGGTTGTTGGCCGTGATGGGCCCATCGAGGAAGCTCCAACGGGGCCCACCGGCGTTCTGGGCGCGCAGGCGAGCGAACGTCCGCCGCGCGCGCCAGAGAGCGAGGATCTCGTGCTCCTGCGCGACGAGGTCGGGCTTGCTGCTGACGGGGTCGAACAATCTGGCCTCGGTTGGGGATCTGGTGCGGCGGGCGGCGGGCGGTCCGGCATCACGCGGCCGCACCTGCAGCCGTCAGGGCGGTCCGGACGCACCTCCCGGAGGTTCCATCTATCCTACCCGCGATGACCCGCCTGCAGGAGCCGCGCCGCCGCGCGCGCTCCGCCTTCACGGCCGCCTTCCTGTCACTCCTCTTTCCGGGGCTCGGCCACGCCTACGCCGGCGCCTGGTATCGCGCCCTCGGCTTTGCCGCGGCACCGTTCTTCCTGATCGCCCTGGGCCTTGGCGTCGTCGCCACCTACCGGCTGGAGCTGGTGGGCGTCGTCCTCCAGCCGCCCGTGCTCGTCCTGATCCTCGTGGGCAACGTCGTGGCCCTCCTCTACCGCGTCGTCGCGGCCGTCGACGCCTACCGCGTCGCCGTCTTCCTCAACCGCTGGGACGAGGGCGCCGGGCGCCTCGGCCCGTCGCGGTCCATCCTGGCGCCCCTCTCCATCGCCGGCCTCCTCGGCGTCGTCCTCGTGATGAGCGGCGCGCACGCGGCGGTCGCCTACTACGACCTGCAGGCGCTGGACCTGGTCCAGGGCGTCTTCAACCCCATCGGCGAGGAGGACCCCACCGCGGATCCTTCCGGGGGTGTCCAGGCGTCGCCCGACGGGTCACCGGATTCGGCGGAGACACCGCTTTCCACGCCTCCGCCGGGCGCCACGGCCGCCCCGGCCGAGACGACCCTGCCGCCCTGGGACGGCAAGGGGCGGCTCAACGTCGTCCTGATCGGCTCCGACCGCCGGCCCGGCGACGGCGCCTACAACACCGACACGCTCATCGTCGCGAGCATGGACCCCGCCAGCGGCCAGGTCGCCATGTTCAGCCTTCCCCGCGACACCACCGGGATCCCGCTCACGGGACCGGCCCGGTCCTTCTTCGGCACGACCTGGAACCGCAAGATCAACGCCCTCTTCCAGCAGGCGCGCGTCCGGCCGGACATCTTCCCCGGCGGCAAGCTGAGCGGGTACCAGGCCCTCAAGGACACGCTGGGTGGCCTCTACGGATTCCAGATCCAGTACTTCGTCGAGGTCGACTTCGGCGGCTTCACCCAGGTCGTCGACGCGCTGGGCGGGGTCACGATCAACGTGCAGCTCCCGGTCCTGGACGACTACTACCCCGGCGACAACGGGGCGCTGCGGGTCTACATTCCGACGGGCGTCCAGCGCATGACCGGCGCCGAGGCGCTGATCTACGCTCGGACA
Organism: Chloroflexota bacterium; assembly: GCA_043797725.1. Taxonomy (GTDB): domain Bacteria; phylum Chloroflexota; class Limnocylindria; order Limnocylindrales; family CSP1-4; genus CTSoil-043. The sequence continues at coordinate 3,199 of JAZDPM010000252.1, read as the reverse complement.
CGGCACGGCTCCAGCGACTTCGACCGCGCCAGCCGCCAGCAGCGCGTCATCCTCTCCCTCGGGCAGCAGGCCGATTTCGCCACCCTCCTGCAGCACCTTCCCGAGCTGGTCTCGAGCACGAAGAAGGCGCTCAAGACCGACTTCCCCGTCGCCAGGCTCCCCCAGCTCATCTCGCTGGCGAGCCGGATCGACGCCGGCAACGTGCGCTCGTACGTCTTCACGCCGCCGCGCTACGGCACGGAGGGCTACGTCAACGGGAGCTACGTGCTCTCGGCGAACGTGCCCGCGATCCGCCAGGCGGCCGCCGACGCATTCGAGTTCGATCCCCGCGAGGCGGCCCGACGCCAGCAGATCGCGGAGGAAGGCGCGCGCGTCTGGGTCGTCACGAGCACGAACGAGGCGGACCGGGCAACCGACCTGGCCGGATACCTCGAGTACAACGGGTTTGCGGCGTCGGCGCCGCGCGGGCGCAACCCCGAGACGGTCGAGCCGTCGACGGTCGTGATCGCCTACAACGGGGCCGAGACCCGCTTCCCGGCGTCGACCGCGTGGCTCGAGGCCCAATTCGAGGTCACGGTGACGCTGCGCGCGGATGCCAAGGCGGGCACCGACATCCTGGTCGTCCAGGGCACGACGACGGCGGAGCTCGCCGCTCCCTGACCGGCGCGGCGCCCGCCGCGCTCAGCCGGCGTAGACGGGCGTCACCCAGTGCGCGTACGCAGGGACCTTGCCGCGGACGATGTCGAAGTAGCGGTCCTTGATCCGGCCCGTGATGGGACCCACGGCCCCGCCCCCGACCGAGCGCCGATCCACCTCGATGATCGGGCTGATCTGGGCGCCGGTGCCGCAGAAGAAGGCCTCGTCGGCGACGTAGATCTCGGAGCGGTCGATGGATCGCTCCACGACCGGCAGACCCAGCTCGCGGCAGATCTCGATGATCCCGGCCCGGGTGATCCCCTCCAGGATGTCGTCCGTGACCGGCGGGGTGAGGAGCACGCCGTCGCGGACGACGAAGATGTTCTCGGCCGACCCCTCGGAGATGTGACCGTCCTCGGTGAGCACGAGGGCCTCGTCGTAGCCGTTGAGCAGCGCCTCGGACTTGCTGAAGGCCGGGTTGACGTAGCTGCCCACGATCTTGGCTCGTGACGGGATGGCCATGTCGCCGGTGCGGCGCCAGGAGACGGTGGCGATCCTGACGCCGACCGTGGTGTCGACGTAGTCGCCGAACGGGAGGGTGAGGATGTAGTAGCGATGCTCCAGCCCGTGGAGCTTCACGCCGATCGCCTGGGTGCTCTTGTAGAACGACGGCCGGACGTAGGCGTCCTCTCGGAAGCCGTTGCGCCGGAGGACCTCCAGGACCTCTTCCGTCAGCTGGTCGACCGAGGGCAGGTCCGGCATGAGCAGGATCCGGGCGGAGCTCCTGATCCGCTCCATGTGCTCGCGAACCCTGAGGGCGTAGAGCTGGCCCTGCTCGGCGTTCCAGTAGGCCCGGATCCCCTCGAAGACGGCCGTGCCGTACATGAAGGCGTGGGTCATGATGCTGACGTTGGCCTCGCCGAGGGGGACGTAGCGGCCCTCGAAGAGGCAGATCAGCGACGCGGTGTCGAGCGGGGCGCCGGCGGCGCGCGGCGCATCTTCGGCGGCGGGCTTGTGGGTGAGCATCCGGGCGGCTCCTTCGCGTGGCCCCGGCGGGTCGGCGAACCACGACGTCGGGCAGCCCGAGTATAAGCCCGGGATCCGGGACCGGACTGCGTCCCGACGCCCCGGCGCCACGGCTCAGCCCGCCAGCGAGCCGGCGACGACGGCGAGGGCGATCACGACGAGGACCGCCAGGCCGAGGGCGGCAAGGCGACGCTCCCCCGCCCGCCCGAAGCCCCATGTCGACGCCGCGACGCGCAGGAGCGGGGTCGCGATCGTCGCGATGAGGCCGAGCCACAGGAACCCCGTCGGCCGGAGGGCGACGAGATCGGCCGCCAGCGACGCCGGGTCGAGGGGCGTCCAGTCCGGCGCGAGCGGCGAGGTGCCGCCGGCGATCAGGAGGACGCTCCCGACGGCCAGGAGGGCCACGGCGATGCGTGTCCCGACCGCGAGGATCCGGGCGATGCGCGTTTCGACGGCGCTCATCCGAGCGCCCGCAGGGCCATCTGGGCCGCCGTCAGGGCCAGGACGCCCACGAAAAGGAGCCGCAGGATCCGGACGTTGATCCGGGGCGCGAGGCGCGAGCCGACCATCGCCCCGGCGAAGACGCCGACCGCCGTCGGGCCGGCGATGTAGGGATCGATCCCGCCCCGGAGGAGGTAGACGACGGCCGATGCAGCGGCCGTCACCCCGATCATCAGGTTGCTGGTCGCGGTGGCCACCTGGAGGGGCACGCCCATGACGAGATGCATGAGCGGCACCTTCACGATGCCCCCGCCCACGCCGAGGAGCGCCGACAGCACCCCGGCGCCAAGGCTGCCCCCGGCGCCCGCGCCAAGGCGCCGCGGGCGATACCCCGGACCGGCGACGACGTCCGCGAGGCCCGGCGGCGACACGTGCGGATCCTGCCCCGCGTGGGGCGCGGCACCCGGACCGTCGGCCGCGGCGGGCGGGGACGACGGCGCGGCCTGGGCCCGGCTGCGGCGCAGCATGGAGAACGCCGTGTACACGAGGAGCGCCGCGAAGAGGCCGGCCAGGACCCGCTCCGGCAGAAGGAACGCCACGAGACCGCCCAGCAGCGCTCCGCTGGCGGTGAAGACCTCGAGGAGCATGCCCAGCCGGAGGTTCGCCGTCCTGCGCTCAAGGTAGACGCCGGCCGCGGCACTGCTGGTCACGATGACGCAGACCAGGCTGACCCCGACAGCCTCGCGAAAGGGCACGCCGAAACCCACCGTGAGGAGCGGGACGATGAGGATCCCGCCCCCCAGCCCGAGGAGTGAACCGAACACGCCGGCGCCGAAGCCGCCGGTGGCGAGGAGAAGCCCGACGATCACCCTGCGCTCCGCCGGCGGGTGAGCGGGCGCGGGGTCAGGGCCGCAGGTGCTGCGGCGCGTACGGCAGCAGCGCCACGTGCCGGGCCCGCTTCAGGGCCACCGCCAGCTCGCGCTGGTGGGCGGCGCAGGTGCCGGTCTTGCGGCGCGGCTCGATCTTGGCCCGCTCGGAGAGGTAGCGGCGGAGGCGGCTGACCTCCTTGTAGTCGATCTGGGGCGTCTTGTCGGCG
>JAZDPM010000237.1:0-3980 GCA_043797725.1 Chloroflexota bacterium | reverse complement strand
CGCCCGACCGTACGCCGCGATCATCGGCGGAGCGAAGGTCTCGGACAAGATCAAGGTCCTCGAGAACCTCACGGACAAGGTCGACATCCTCGTCGTCGGCGGCGGGATGGCGAACACCTTCCTGATGGCGCAGGGCAAGCCCATTGGCAAGAGCCTCGCCGAGCCGGATCGCGTGGAGGACGCCCGCCGGATCATGGCCGCGGCCGAGGAGCGGGGCGTGCAGCTCATCCTCCCGATCGACGTGGTCATTGCCAAGGAGGTCACGCAGGGGGCCGAGTACAAGACGATCCCGTCCGAGAAGATCCCCGCGTCCTGGCACATCGTCGACGTCGGCAAGCAGTCGCTCGTCGAGATGGAGGGCGCCCTCGCCGGCGCGAAGACGGTCTTCTGGAACGGGCCGCTCGGCGTCTTCGAGATGCCGGCGTTCGGCACGGGGACGCGCCAGATGGCGCGCTTCCTGGCCGACCTGGCCGACGCCGGGGCGATCGTCGTGGTGGGCGGCGGCGACTCGGTTGCCGCCGTCACCCAGCAGGGCCTGGCACCCAGGATGACCCACATCAGCACCGGCGGCGGCGCCTCCCTCGAGCTCATCGAGGGGCGGACCCTGCCGGGCATCGCGATCATCCCCGACGCCGAACCGGCGGCCGGGACTGCCGGAGGCACCGCGTGAACACCGAGATCGAGTTCATCGACGCCCGCGAGATCCTGGACTCGCGGGGCAACCCGACGATCGAGGTCGACGTCGTCCTGGCCGACGGGTCCGTCGGGCGGGCGGGAGTCCCGTCCGGGGCATCCACCGGGGCGAACGAGGCGGTCGAGCTCCGCGACGGCGACAAGGCCCGCTTCGGCGGAAAGGGCGTCCTGCGGGCCGTCGAGAACGTTTGCGAGACGATCGCCCCGGCCCTGCTGGGCGCCGACGCGGCCGACCAGCCCGACATCGACGCGGCGCTGATCGACCTCGACGGGACCCCCAACAAGGGGAACCTGGGCGCCAACGCGATTCTGGGCGTCAGCCTCGCCTGCGCCCACGCCGCGTCCGCCGCACACGACCTCCCGCTCTACCGGTATCTCGGCGGGGCCGGGGCCCGGATCCTGCCGGTCCCGTTCTTCAACATCCTCAACGGCGGCAAGCACGCCGTGAACTCCACGGACTTCCAGGAGTTCATGGTCGCGCCGGTCGGTCGCCCGACCTTCGCGGAGGCGTTCCGGGCCGGCGCCGAGGTGTTCCACGCCTTGCGGGGGATCCTCCACGACCGCGGGTTCTCCGTCGGCCAGGGCGACGAGGGCGGCTTCGCCCCGTCGCTGCCGTCGAACGAGGCGGCCGTCGAGGTGATCCTCGAGGCTATCGAGAAGGCCGGCTACCGGCCGGGCGAGGACGTGGCGATCGCGCTGGACCCGGCCGCGAGCTCCGTGCTCGTGGAGGGGACCGGGACGGGCGACGTGCCCGGCCGCTACCTGCTGGAGCGCGAGGGACGCACCCTCGACTCCGGCGAGATGGTCGACCTCTGGGAGAGCTGGGTCTCGAAGTACCCGATCATCTCGCTCGAGGACGGGCTCGGCGAGGACGACTGGGCCGGCTGGAAGGAGCTCACCGCGCGCATCGGCGACCGCGTCCAGCTCGTCGGCGACGACATCCTCGTGACCAACCCGTCGTTCATCGCCCGCGGGATCGCCGAGAAGGCAATGAACTCCGTCCTCATCAAGCTCAACCAGATCGGCACGGTCACCGAGACGATGGCGGCGATCGAGATGGCGCGGCGGGCCGGCTGGACCGCGATGGTCAGCCACCGCTCCGGCGAGACGGAGGACACGACGATCGCCGACTTCGTCGTGGCGATGGGGACCGGCCAGATCAAGACCGGCGCCCCGTCCCGCTCCGAGCGCGTCGCCAAGTACAACCGGCTTCTCCGCATCGAGGAGGAGCTCGGTGCGGGCGCCGTCTACCTCGGCCCGGCCGCCCTCGCGGGCGCGAAGCCGTACCTGCCGGCGTGACCCTGGCTCTCCACGCGGCGCCGGCCGGGCGACCGGCGGGCGCCGCGCCGTTCCCGCCGTTCCCCCGGGGCCCGCGCTCGTGAGGCGGTTGGTCGATCGCGGCGCGATCTACGCCGGCTGGCTGGGCGTCGGGATGGGCGCCGCGATCTTCGGGATCGCACGCCCGAAATCGGCCCCCGCCGGGCCCACCCGAGGTCCGTCTCCGACCTGAGCCGTGCCGGTTCGCGCGGTCAGCCGCTCGTGGCGAGCAGGATCGCACCGGCCGCCACCGCCGCGGCCGCCCCCAGGCGCACCCCCGCCCGCTCGCGTTCGCCGAGCGCGATCACGCCCCACGCCGCGGCCAGGATCGTGGTCGCCTCCCGGAGCGGCGCGACGCCCGCCAGCGGGGCGATCTGGAAGGCCAGCAGGATCAGCATGTAGGTGCCGATGATCAGGAGGCCGGCCGCGAGCGAGCGGCGCAGGCTCGCCCCCCGCAGCGGATCGCCGTTCGCGGCCGCCGCCCCCCGGCCGGGCACCCGCGGGAGGACCCGTGCCGCCACCTCCCGCCAGCCGACGAGCCCGACGGCGCAGACCGACCAGACGGCCCAGGCATAGAGCCACGCGGGCCCCATGCGGACGCCCACCCGGTCCAGGGCCGAGTAGCCGGCCACGGCGCACCCCGCCAGGAGGGCCGGCACGACCGTCGCCCGCGAGGCAGTCGCAAACGCTGCGGCGAGCGTCCCCCCCAGCAGGAGCGCCACCCCGAGGTAGCCGGGCGGCTCGAGCCGCTCGCCGAGGAGCGCAACGCCCGCTACGACGCCGAGGAGGGCGCCCGAGCCGCGCGCGACGGGATAGACGGACGAGAGCGCCCCGCGGCGATACGCCGCCGACAGGGGGACGAAGTAGATGGCCGACACGATCCCCGAGGCGACCGCGATCGCCCAGCCTTCTGGTGCCAGCGTGGGGCGGCCGGTCGCGAACCAGGCCAGCGCGACGAGCGGCGTGGCGGCCAGCACGCCGAGCCCAACGGCGCGCGTCGAGGTTGCGAGCGGGTCGCCCGACGTCTTGACGAGGGTGTTCCATGCGACGTGGAAGATCGACGACACCAGGACGAGGGCGATCGCGGCGATTGGCACGCCGGCCAGCATAGCCTCGACGGAACCGCCGTCGGGCCCGTCCGCTGCAACACGCGGGACGTGAAGGACCCCGGGTCGGGTGACCCGGGGTCGAGGTGCTGCGGGTGGAGCGGGCCGGCGTGTCCCGCCCGGCCTACTCGGCCTTCTTGGCCGCCGGCTTCTTCGCCGGGGCCTTGGCCGCCGGCTTCTCGCCGGTCGGCTTCTCGGCGGCCTTGGCGGGTGCCCTCTTCGCCGGGGCCTTGGCGGGTGCCCTCTTCGCCGGGGCCTTGGCCGCCGGCTTCTCGGCCGGCGCCTCCGTCGCCTTGACCCGGGTGGTCCGGGCCTTCGGCGCGACGGCCTCGGCCGCGACCGGGGCGGTCTTGGCTCTCGTGGCCTCGGCATCCGTGCGCCCGGCCCGAGCGAGCGCGGCGCGCGCCTTGCCCGCGGCGGTCTGGGCGCCCTTGGCCTTGACGGCCTTGCCGGCCGCGATGCGGGCCTTGGCGGCCTTCGCCGCGGCGGCCGTGCCGGTAGTCTTCGTCGCCTTGGCGCCGGCCTGGACCGCGGCACCGCTCAGGGCGGCTCCGACGTTCCTGGCAAGGCGCGACTTGCGCCGCGCTGCGGCGTTCGGGTGGATGGCGCCGGCCTTGGCAGCGCGGTCGAGCGCCGAGAAGGCCTCGGCGAGCGAGGCGGCCGCGTCGCCTTCCAGCTGGCCGGTGGCGATCTTGATGGTCTTGGAGACGAGGGTCTTGGCCCTGGACGCGCGCGGGCCGTTGATGGCGGCGCGACGCTCGGCCTGGCGAACCCGCTTCTTCCCGGATGGCGTCCGCGTGCCGGTCCAGCCGCGGGGAGAGTGAGCCACGGTTCAGTTGGTCCTCTAGGTAGGTCGGAGGGTTG
>JAZDPM010000236.1:0-5530 GCA_043797725.1 Chloroflexota bacterium | reverse complement strand
CGCCGGACCGGAAGGCGACGGTGACCTCCTCGTCGTCGCGAGTCAGCTTGCTGGTGACCACGACGCCGTCGCCGAAGCGGGCGTGGGCGACGCGGTCGCCGTCCCGGAAGAGACGCTCGCCGGGAACGCGGACGCGGGGCGCGGACGCGGGGCGGGAAGGCGCGAGGCGCGCGGGCGCGGCGCCAATCGGCAGGGGCGGGGCGATCCGACGCACCGGCAGATCCTCGGGGAAGGCTGCGTCGGGGTGGTCCTCGTCGGCCGCAGACCGTTCACCAAGCCGCCGCCGGCCCGGCACGGCGAGCGACCCAGAGGGCGCACCCGCGGCGAACGCGTCGCGGCGGGCCGCGAGGTCGCGACTCGGCACGAACGGCTGGCCGTCTGCCGGCGCGCCCGGCCGGCCGCTCCCCGTCCGGAAGGCGCCACCGCCCGCCCGGATCGCGGTGCCGAAGCGGCTGCTCCGGCGGGCCCCGAAGGCGAGGTCCAGGTCGTAGGCGGCGTCGCTCCCCTCCCCCGGCTGGAGGCGCGGACCCTCCATCAGGTCGGCCGGGATCTCGAAAAGGAAGCGCGACGGAACGGACGGCCCGCCGCCGCCCGGCCCCCACGTTGCGCGCTGCCAGGCGTGGGAGAGGAAGAGGCGCTCCTTGGCCCGGGTGATGCCCACGTACGCGAGGCGGCGCTCCTCCTCGAGCTGGGCCTCGTCGTCGAGGGCCCGGCTGTGGGGGAAGACGCCCTCCTCCATCCCCGAGATGAAGACCGCCCCGAACTCGAGGCCTTTGGCCGCGTGGAGGGTGATCAGGGTGACCGAATCGGCGTCCGCCTCGTAGGCGTCCTGGTCGGCGACGAGGGCCGTCTCCTCCAGGAGCCGATCCAGGGCGTCGTCGGGGGCCAGGTCGTCGTAGCGGGTGGTGACTGAGCGGAGCTCGAGGAGGTTGCGCCAGCGCTCCTCGTTCTCCTCGGTGCCGTCGGCCAGCATGGCCCGGTAGCCCGACACCTCCAGCACGTCGTCGAGGAGCTCGGGCAGGCCCAGGATGCCGACCCGGCTCCGCAGCCGGCGCACGAGGGCGGCGAAGTCGGCGACGGCGGCTCGCGCCCGGCCGCCCAGGACGAGCAGCTCGCCCGCGGCCGCCCGCTGCAGGCCGCTCCAGTAGGTCTGCTCCGGCTCGGCCGCCGCCATCCGCAGGATCTCCAGGGTCCGGTCGCCGATCCCGCGCGCCGGGAGGTTGATGATCCGCTCGAAACCCACCACGTCGGTGTCGCTGCGCAGGACCCGCAGGTAGGCCAGCGCATCCTTCACCTCGCGGCGCTGGTAGAAACGGGTGCCGCCGATGAGCTGGTAGCGGAGCCCGTAGCGCAGGAAGGCCTCCTCGATCGCCCGGGACTGGGCGTTCGTCCGGTAGAGGACGGCGATCTCCCTGGGCCGGAGCTTGTCGGCCTCGTCCGCCCGCCGGGTAAGCGTCGCCGCCCGGCCGCCCAGGAGGGATTCGACCTGGCGGGCGATCCACTCGGCCTCCTCCTCCTCGTTGTATGCCTCGAACCGCGCGATCGGCCGCCCACCGGTCCGCTCGGTCCAGAGTTCCTTCTCCTTGCGGCCCTCGTTGTTGCTGACGACCGCGTGGGCCGCCTGCAGGATCAGCTGGGTGCTTCGGTAGTTCTGCTCCAGCTTCACGACGGTCGCCCCGGGCTCGTCGCGCTCGAAGTCGAGGATGTTGCGCAGGTCGGCGCCGCGCCAGGCGTAGATCGACTGGTCGTCGTCGCCCACGACGCACAGGTTGTGGTGGGCGGCGGCCAGCGCCCGCACGATCCGGTACTGGGCGGCGTTCGTGTCCTGGTACTCGTCGACGTGGAGGTAGCGCCAGCGGGCCTGGTAGCGGGCGAGGACCTCCGCCTGGGTCTCGAGGAGGCGGACGGTCTCGACGAGGAGGTCGTCGAAGTCGAGCGCAGCCGCGGCGCGGAGCCGCTCCGTGTAGCGGGTCGCCACCCGGGCGACCTCCCGCTCGTGGTGGGTGGTCGCGCCCTCGACCATGTCCTCGACCGACTCGAGGTTGTTCTTGGCCCGGCTGATCATCTCGAGGACGGTCCGCGGCCGCAGGGCCCCGCCCTGGACGGGGAGGTCCAGGTCGCGGAAGGCCTGCTTCATGAGGCTCTGCTGGTCGTCCGTGTCGTAGATCACGAAACGGGGCGAGATGCCGATCGCGGCGCCGTCGCGGCGGAGGATCCGGGCGCACAGGGCGTGGAAGGTGCCCATCTCCACCTTGCGCCCGTCGTCCGCCCCGACGAGCGCGATGATCCGCTCCCGCATCTCGCCAGCCGCCTTGTTCGTGAAGGTGACGGCCAGGATCCGCCACGGGGCGATGCTCTTGACGCCGACCAGGTACGCCACGCGGTGGGCCACGACGCGGGTCTTGCCCGAGCCCGCTCCGGCCAGGATGAGCAGCGGCCCTTCCGTCGTCGTGACCGCCCGGGCCTGCTCCGCGTTGAGGCGGTCCGTGATCTTCGCGGCCAGCTCCTCGCGCGAGGCGACGCCGGTGGCGAGGCCGCGGTCGCGCGGCGCCGTCGGCGGCTCTGCGCCGGGCTCGGGGGCGGCGCCGCGGAAGACGCCACTCTCCGGGTCGTCCTCGGGCGGTGCGTCGAGAAGGGGCAGAGGCTCGTCGAGCCAGGAGGGGACGGGATCCACGTTCGGATTGTACCGGCGGGGGCTTTGCCGCCCGTTGCCGGAGAACCGGGCGGCTGCAGGGCGCCGAGCTCCCGGGCGCATCACCCGCCCGGTGCGGCGTCCACCTGGTCGGCGGGGGGCGGGTCGATCGTCACCGGCTCATTGACCTTGTCCAGCTCGAGAACGATCGTGAGCGGCGTGGTTCCTCCGGCCTGGATCTGCAGGCCGAGCGTCGCCAGGCGGAGGTCGTCCTTTCGAACGCCGGCGGTCACGGCGACGCCGCCGGCGCCATCCCCGGACAGCCCCGGGATGACGCTCCCCAGCCAGCCCAGGGCGGCGCGTACCTCCTCGGCCGGGACGATGAGCCGCACGCCGTAGCAGTCGGTCCCGGAACAGCGCGTGTCGGGCAGCTTCTCGGGTCGCGGCTCCGGGCGGGCCAGGAAGGCGGCCAGCCCGGCGAGCGCCGCCCCGGGATCCCCGCCGATCCCGCCTTCGGCCGGCTGGCGGACCCAGCGCCGCCCCGTGATGAGCGGCGACTTCAGGTAGGCCGATCCGTTCGCGACCACGATGTTGACGCGGAGGTTGAGCAGCGCCGGCGCGAGCAGCTCGACGGCCAGCTCGCCGGCGGCCACGTCGACGTCGCCGTCGATCGTCGTGCCATCGAGCGGCAGCGGCGCGCCGCCGCCTCCGCTCCCGATCCCGCCGAGGTCCAGGGGCACCTCGCCGTCGATCGTCCCGCGCAGGTGGAACGTCTTCATCTCGCCGAGCGACGCGGCCCCCTTCTGGAGGATCTGTACGGGATCGGTCAGCGTTGGCGCACTCGGACCGCACGCCGCGGCGATGAGGGCGACGGTGGCGAGCATCGCGACGAGCACGGAGTGCCTGCGGCTGGCTGACCGGAGCGACATCGAGACCTCGGGCGGCGTGGCGGAGCGAGGCGGCGGGTTGCGGGCATGCTGGTTCATCAGCGCGAGGGTGCCGCACGGCGGGAGGTCCGTCAATCGACCGGCGCACTCGGGCCGTTCGGCAGTGGATTCCGAGGCCCCCCGACGCCAGACTCTGGCCCATGAGCGAGGGACGCCCCGCAGCGGGCTACTTCCGCGGCGGACTGCCGTACAACCGGTTCGGCAACGGCCAGCGCACCCTCGTCGTCTTCCACGGGCGCCTCTTCGAGAACAAGCCGCTGCGAGGGCTCTCCGCCCACTTCATGCTGGGCGCCTACCGGTTCCTGGGGGACGAGTACACCGGGTACGCCGTGAGCAGGCGCCGCGGCCTGCAATCGGGAACCACGATGCGGGACCTTGCCGCCGACTACGCGTCGATGATCCGCGGGGAGCTCGACTGGCCGGTCGATCTCATCGGGCTCTCCACGGGCGGCTCGATCGCGCTGCACTTCGCGGCCGATCACCCCGAACTCGTGCGGCGCCTGGTAATCCACTCGAGCGCGCACACCCTGGGCGAATCGGCGCGACGGCTCCAACTGGAGGTCGCCCGTCGGGCGGCGCGGCGGGAGTGGCGTGGCGCCTACGCCTGCCTGATCAGCCCGTGCTTCCGCGATGGCCGCTGGCGGGGTCGTCGGTTCGGTGGGCTCGTGGCTGATGGCGCTCGGCGCGCCCCACGACCCGAACGACCTGGTCATCACGATCGAGGCCGAGGACGGCCACGCATTCCAGGACCGGCTGTGCGAGATCGCTGCGCCCACGCTGGTCATCGCCGGAAACGACGATCCCTTCTACACGCCTGAACTGTTCCGCGAGACCGCCGCCGGCATCCCCCACGCCCGGCTCGTCCTCCTCGAAGGCAAAGGCCACGCGGTCGCGGGTCCCCGGGTGCGGTAGGAGCTCCGGGCGTTCCTCCTGGGCGACGCGGCGGCTGCCTGACTGGGCCAAGTCGTCCGTTCGCGCGCACGGCTTCCTCTCCGCCGCCCGGATGATCCTGACATCGTGCGCGTGGGCCGGCCCACCCGGCCAACGAGGCTCGACAGCCCGATCGCGCCGCCGCAGGCGTCAGCCGCAGGCGTCAGCAGATTCGAGGGCGACGGCCATGTTCGCAGGATCGCCTCCGTCCTCGGGCACGATCCACCGCGGGACTCCCAGTCACATTTCCAGTACAGGGACGCGGCCAAGTGAGGTCGGGGGCATGGGACGCTGGCGACAATCGCGAATCGGCCCGGTCCGCGCGCTCGGGACGCCGTCCCTGGAGCGTGACGTCGGGCCCCGTCTCATGTGGACCATGGCGGCAGGACGCCGGCGGGATGTTGCTGGTCAGGCAGTCCGCCGAATGTGACTCAGGCGCCCGCGTGGTAGCCTCGCTGGCGGCATGGAGCGGGGTGGTCGCCCGGCGGGTCGTCCAACGGATGAGCTGGACGATCGGTCGGGCGCCTGATGGGCGGGACACGCGGGCTTCAACCGGGGCCGCCTGCGACGGAGGAGCGGGCCACGGTGCTGGGACGGATGACGAGCGGGCCGACGAACGAGGAGGAGGCCCGCGTGAAGGAGGCCGCGAGGGCCGGGGAACGTGAGCACGTCGCCCTGGAGGCCGTCGCCGGGGAGGCCGCAATGGCCGGGGAGGCATCCGCCGGCACGCCCCCGCGGCCCTGCTTCGCGACGCCCGCCCCGGCTGAGCCCGGGCTCGCGGGGCGGATCCGGCGTCTCTTCCGCCGCACCTGACCCGCGAATCGGAAGGGGGCCCCGGCCGTTCCCGGCCGGGGCCCCCTTCGCGCGTGGTGCGACCTGACTAGAAGTCCATGTCGCCGCCGCCGTGGCCGTGGCCACCGCCGCCGCTGTTGTCCTTCTTCTCGGGGAGGTCTGTGATGAGAGTCTGGGTCGTCAGCACCATCGCCGCGATCGAGGCCGCGTTCTGCAGCGCGGAGCGGGT
>JAZDPM010000221.1:0-5650 GCA_043797725.1 Chloroflexota bacterium | reverse complement strand
CGGGTCGACAACGACGCGACGATCCGGCTGCTGGCCGAGACGGCCGTCTCACAGGCCGAGGCCGGCGCCGACGTGGTCGCGCCCTCCGCGATGATGGACGGCCAGGTGGCCGCGATCCGCGCCGGGCTCGATGCTGCCGGGCAGCACGAGGTCCCGATCCTCGCCTACGCGGCCAAGACCGCCTCCGCGTACTACGGACCGTTCCGCGAGGCCGCCGACTCGGCTCCCGCCTTCGGCGATCGGCGCGGCTACCAGATGGACCCGGCGAACGCCCGCGAGGCCCTTCGCGAGATGGCCGCCGACGTGGACGAGGGCGCCGACATGCTGCTCGTCAAGCCGGCCCTCCCCTCCCTCGACATCCTGGCCCGCGCCCGTGAGCGCTTCGACCTCCCGATCGGCGCCTACCAGGTGAGTGGCGAGCACGCCCAGATCGCGGCCGCCGCGGAGCGTGGCTGGATCGACGGCCGCCGGACGCAGCTGGAGGCGCTGACCTCCATCGTCCGCGCCGGTGCCTCCTTCGTGATCACCTACGCCGCGGCCGACGTCGCGACCTGGCTCCGGGAGGAGAACCGATGACCATGCCCGATGCCGGCCAGATGGCCGCGCCCGACGGGGTCGCGGGCCGGATGGCCGACCTGCGCGTCCGGGCCGAGGGGCTCTTCCCCGGCGGCGTCAACAGCCCCGTCCGGGCCTTCCGGTCCGTCGGGCGGGCGCCGCTGATCCTCGACGCCGGGGCCGGCGCGCGCGTCCGCGACGCCGACGGGCGCTGGTACCTCGACTACATCGGCTCGTGGGGACCCGCGATCCTGGGGCACGCCCACCCGGCGGTGATCGAGGCAGTCCGCGCGGCGGCGCTCGACGGCTTCGCCCTCGGCGCGACCGGCCCCCGCGAGGTGGAGCTGGGTGAGCTGGTCCGGGCGGCCATGCCCTCGCTTGAGCGGATGCGCTTCACGTCGTCCGGCACCGAGGCCGCGATGAGCGCGGTCCGCCTCGCCCGGGGCGCCACCGGGCGCGACCTGGTCGTGAAGTTCAGCGGCGGCTACCACGGCCACAGCGACGGGCTCCTCGTCGAGGCCGGGTCGGGGGTCACCACGCTGGCGATCCCGGGCTCCGCCGGCGTGCCGGCGCCCACGGCCGCCGCGACGATCGTCGTCCCCTACAACGACCCGGACGCGGTCGCGGCGGCCTTCGCGGCCCATCGCGGCCGGATCGCCGCCGTCATCGTTGAGCCCGTCGCCGCGAACGCCGGGGTGCTCCCGCCGGCCGCGGGCTTCCTGGAGCGGCTCCGGGAGATCACGGCGGCCGACGGCGCGCTGCTCATCTTCGACGAGGTGATCACCGGGTTCCGCGTCGGCCCCGGCGGCGCCCAGGGGCGCTACGGGATCCGCCCCGACCTCACCGTCCTCGGCAAGATCGTGGGCGGCGGGATGCCGGTCGGGGCCTACGGCGGCCGGGCCGACCTCATGGCCCTCATCGCTCCCTCCGGACCCGTCTACCAGGCGGGCACGCTCTCCGGGCACCCGCTGGCGATGGCCGCCGGGGCGGCGACGCTGCGCCTCCTGGTGCCCGACCGCTACGACGCGCTCGAGACGTCCGGCGCTCGCCTGGAAGCCGGGCTCCGCGCCGCCGCGGCGACGGCCGGCACGCCGGCGGGGATCACCCGCGTCGGCTCCCTTCTCACCGTCTTCTTCCGCGACGGCGCCCCGACCACGGCCGAAGAGGCCTTCACCGCCGACCGGGCCGCCTACGCCCGGTTCTTCGGGGCCATGCTCGACGCCGGCGTCCTCCTTGCCCCCTCGCAGTTCGAGGCCTGGTTCCTCTCCCTCGCCCACGGCGAGGCGGAGCTGGACGAGACGCTGCTGGCGGCAACGGCGGCCTTCGCGGCCGTGGAGGCCGGCCGGTGACCCGGGTGCCGGTGACCGCGGGGCCGGCCGGCGGGGGCGCCGCGGCGGCCTCCGAGACGGCCGATCCGCGCCGGACGCGCTATCTCCGTGCCTGCCGGCGCGCGCCGGTGGACGTCACGCCCACCTGGTTCATGCGCCAGGCCGGCCGCGCGCTGCCCGAGTACCGCGCCATCCGCGAGCGGGCCACGCTGGTGGAGATCACCCGCGACGCTCCGTTGTGCGCCGAGGTCACCCTCCAACCGGTCCGCCGGCTCGGCGTCGACGCCGCGATTCTCTTCGCCGACATCACGACGCCGCTCGCCGGCCTGGGCGTCGACTTCGAGATCGTGGAGGGGCGCGGTCCCGTCGTCGCGGAGCCGATCCGGTCCGCCGTCGACGTGGCGCGCCTCCGCCCCTTCGAGCCGGCCGCGGCGGTCGGTCCCCTCCTGGACGCGATCGGGCTGATCCGGGCCGCGTCGCCGGTTCCGCTCATAGGCTTCGCCGGGGCCCCGTTCACGCTCGCCTGCTACCTCGTGGAGGGCGGCCCGTCGCGCGACTTCCTGCGCACGAAGACGTTCATGCACGCCGAGCCCGCCGCCTGGGCCGCCCTGATGGACGCCCTCGCGGAGATGACGATCCGCTACCTCGGCGCCCAGGTGGCAGCCGGCGCGCAGGCCGTGCAGGTCTTCGACTCGTGGGTCGGCGGCCTCTCGCCCCGCGACTACACGCTGTCCGTCGCCCCGTGGATGGCCCGGATCTTCGACGCGCTGCGCCCGCTGGGCGTGCCGGCGACCCACTTCGGGATCAACACGGCTGGGCTCCTCCGGCTGCAGGCTGCCGCCGGCGGCGACGTGATCGGCCTCGACTGGCGGATCGACCTCGCCGAGGGCTGGTCGCTCGTGGGCAACCGCGCCGTCCAGGGCAACCTGGACCCGGCGCTGCTCCTGGGGCCCTTCGAGGCCGTCGCCGGGGCGGCCCGCGACATCCTGGACGCCGCGGGCGGGCGACCGGGCCACATCTTCAACCTGGGGCACGGCGTCCTTCCGGGCACGGACCCGGATGCCCTCGCCCGCCTCGTGGACCTGGTCCACGACCACGTCCCCGCGAGGAGCCCCGCGTGACCGTCGACGCCGTCCTGCTCATGGCCTACGGGAGCCCCGACCGGCTCGACCAGGTGGAGGCCTACTACACCGACATCCGGCGCGGAAGCCCGCCGCCGCCCCACCTCCTCGAGGAGCTGCTGGGTCGCTACCGGGCGATCGGCGGGGGATCGCCGCTCTCCCGAATCGTCGAGCTCCAGCGCGCCGCCCTGGAGGCGGAGCTCGCCCGCCGCGGGCGCCCCGTCCGCGTCTACGCGGGGATGCGCCACATCGAGCCTCGGATCGGCTGGATCGTGGAGGAGATGGCAGGCGGCGGCGTGGAGCGGTTCGTGGCGATCGCCCTCGCGCCGCAGCGCTCGTCGAACGCCGCCGGCTACCGTCGCGCGGTCGACGCCGCGCTGGCGGGGCTGGGCGACGCCGCCCCGGCCGTGACCTTCGTCGACTCGTGGTTCGACCAGCCGCGCTTCATCGAGACGCTCGCCGGGACGACGGCCGAGGCGCTCCGCCGCTTCCCCGACCTGACCAACGTCCGGGTCATGTTCACCGCCCACAGCCTGCCCGCCCGCGTCGTGGCCGAGGGCGACATCTACCCGGACGAGCTGGCCGGCACCGCCGCCCTCGTGGCGCGCCGGTTGGGCCTGCTGACGTACGAGTTCGCCTTCCAGAGCGCCGGCCGCACCGGCGAGCCCTGGCTGGGACCCGACATCCTCGACGAGATCAGGCGGCTCGCCGCGGAGGGGGTGAGCGGGCTGGTGATCCGGCCGGTCGGCTTCGTCGCCGACCATCTCGAGGTGCTCTACGACATCGACATCGAGGCCCAGGCGGTCGCCCGCGACGCCGGCATCCGGCTCGAGCGCGCGCGCTCGATGAACGACGACCCCACCTTCATCGCCGGCCTGGCCGACCTGGCCGAGGCAGCGCTGCCCCAGGCAGCGGCGACGGTCGCGCCGCCCACCGTAGCGGCGGCCCGCTGACCCCCGAGAGGACGAACCACCATGGTAGAGACGCAGCGCCCCCCGGCCGCTCCCACGGGCACGGCCGTTCGCCCGGCGGGCAATCCCGGGGGTCACCCGGGCGGCCACCCGGGAGGGCATCCGGGCGCCCTCCCGGGCGTCGGCGCGGTCAAGCCGCGCGGGCTCGTCTACGACCGCGCCCCGATGCTCGTCTACTGGGAGACGACGCTCGCCTGCGGCCTGGCCTGCCGGCATTGCCGGGCCACGGCCGAGCCGGAGCGCAGCCCACTGGAGCTCACGACCGGCGAAGGGCGTGCGCTCCTCGACCGGATCCTGGGCTTCGGCGACCCCCTGCCCCACGTCGTCTTCACCGGGGGCGACCCGCTCCGCCGGCCTGACCTCGAGGAGCTCGTCGTGGCCGCCACCGAGCGCGGGATCGGCGCCTCGCTGGCGCCGGCCGTCACGCCCGACCTGACGAAGGAGCGGCTCGCCTCGCTGAAGACAGCCGGGATCCAGACGATCTCGCTCAGCCTCGATGGCTCGACGCCCGAGCTCCACGACGGCCTGCGGGGCGTGGAGGGGACGTTCGCGATGACGATGCGGGCCGCCGGGTGGGCCCACGAGGTCGAGCTCCCGATCCAGGTCAACACCCTCGTCACCGACACGACGCTCGACGACCTGCCGGCCGTCTACGAGACGGTGAGCGGGATGGGGATCCTGCGCTGGAGCCTCTTCTTCCTCATCTCCGTCGGGCGGGGCAGCGTCCTCCGGGAGATCACGCCCACCCAGTCCGAGAAGCTCTTCCACTGGCTCTACGGCCTCTCGAAGGAAGGTCGCTTCCAGATCAAGACGACGGAGGCGACCCACTACCGGCGCGTCGCGATCCGGGCGATGGAGGACGAGGGGATGACTCCCGAAGAGATCACCCAGACGTCGGTGGGGCGCGGCTTCGGGATCCGCGACGGGAACGGGATCATGTTCGTCAACCACGACGGGAGCGTCTTCCCGTCCGGGTTCCTGCCGGTCGCCGTGGGCAACGTCCGCAACGACGACCTCGTGGCGCTCTACCGCGACCATCCGACCTTCACCTCCCTGCGCGACACCGCGCAGTACAAGGGCCGCTGCGGGATCTGTCCCTTCGTGGACCGCTGCGGCGGATCACGGGCCCGGGCCTACGCCTGGACGGGCGACGTCCTCGAGACGGATCCTCTCTGCCCGTTCGTCCCGACGGCGAGCTGAGACGAGGCGGGCGGGACGGCATGGGCGCCATGGGCGGCACGGGCGGCGGCGGCGCGGTCGTCATTGGCGGCGGGATCACCGGCCTGGCGGCGGCGTACCGGCTGGCGCAGGCCGCTGTGCCCGTCCTGCTCGTCGAAGCATCGGAGCGGCTCGGCGGCAAGATCCGGACCGAGCAGATCGACGGCTTCCTGGTGGAGGCCGGGCCGGATTCGTTCATCGCCTACCGGCCGGCCGCCACGGAGCTGAGCCGCGAGCTTGGCCTCGGCGAGTCGATCATCCGCACCACCGACCCGCGCATCGTCCACATCCGGGCTCGCGGCGAGATGATCCCTATGCCCGAGGGGATGGGCCTGGTCCTCCCGACGCGGATGGCGCCCTTCGTGACCACCCGGCTCTTCTCGTGGCAGCAGAAGCTGCGGGCCGGGCTCGACGTCGTCCTGCCTCGCTGGCTCGACGGCGAGGACGTCTCGATCGG
>JAZDPM010000213.1:0-5841 GCA_043797725.1 Chloroflexota bacterium | reverse complement strand
GTCGGTGCCCTTGCCGGCCGGGGTGGGGAGCGCCTCCTTCGCGTAGGCGAACGGGTCCAGCTCGGGGTAGACGACCATGAACCGCTCGTAGAGGCCGCGGTGGTTGACCACGGTCCCGGCGCCCTTGAAGTAGTAGTTGCCGAAGATGTGGTCGACGTGGTGCTCGGTGTTGATCAGGTAGCGGATGGCGCCGTGCGACTCGGCGAGCTTCCGCATCTCGACGGCCTTCGTCGGCAGCTGCGGCGTATCGATGACCACGACGCCGTCGGACGTGGTCACGAAGCTCGGGTTGCAGCCGCGCAGCTTCGTCTCCGCGAAGACGTTGGGCGTCACATTCTCCATGGGGGGCTCCAATCGGATGGCTACTGGGTGGCGGTCAGGCCGCCGTCGATGCCCAGGATCTGGCCGGTGACGAACGACGAGGCGTCCGAGCAGAAGAAGAGCGCCGCGCCGGCGAGATCGCCCGTCCCGCCCACGCGGCCGAGCGGGATCCGGCTGACGATGTTCGCCTTGAAGACCGGATCGTCGAGGAGCATGGCGACCTGGGGCGTATCGACGAAGGTCGGGGCGATCGCGTTGACGTTGATCCCGTGCTTGGCCCACTCGGTGGCCCACTGGCGGGTGAGGGAGCTGATGGCGCCCTTTGCCGCGACGTAGGCCGAGTATCCGGCGTTGATTCCCAGGGAGGCGCGGACCGAGGAGATGTTGAGGACGCGCCCGCCCCGGCCACCGGCGATCATCGCCTTCACAGCGGCCTGGGTCGCGCAGAGGGTGCTGCGGACGTTGATCTCGTAGATCCAGTCCCACGCGTCGCGCGGGTAGGCCTCGGCGTCGAAGAGAACCTTGCCCGCGCCGCCCCCGACGGCGTTCATGATGATGTCCAGCCGCCCGAACCGCTCGACGGTGGCGGCGACCACCCGCTCGCACTCGGCCTCGCTCGTGACGTCCGCGCCGAGGGCCAGGACCTGCGCCCCGGTGGCCCGGATGGGACCTGCGGCCGCCTCGGCGCGTTCCTCGGTCTGGTCCACGATTGCCACGTGGGCGCCGGCGCCGGCGAATGCCGCGGCCATCGCCGACCCGATTGCGCCACCGCCACCCGGGACCAGGGCCACCCGCCCGTCAAGGCGGAACAGATCAGCCTGGCTCATCGCGTTCCCTCCCGGGCCGGGCGTGCCCGGCGACCGTCGATCTGTGCGTGCTCTTCGGACGCATCATCGATTATCGAGAATACGCCACCCTACGGTCGAGGTCAACGACCGGCCGCGCACGCGTGTCGGCCGCGCACGTGTCGAAGGCCCCGCACGCTACGCCGTCGGCGTCGTACCCTCCCACCAATGACGAATCCTCATCCGGCCGTGCCACCGCCGCGCCCCGTCCAGACCGCCGAGCTCCTGGCCGTCGGCAGCGAGCTGACGACGGGGGAGACCCGCGACACGAACGGCGGCGAGCTGGCCCGCTCTCTCTCGCTCCAGGGCGTGGGCGTGCGGCGGATCGTGGCCCTGCCCGACGATCTGGCGCTCGTCTCGGCGGCGTTCGTGGAGGCGCTCGGAGCCGTGGATCTCGTCGTGGCGACCGGCGGCCTGGGCCCGACCCCCGACGACCTGACCCGCGAGGCCGTGGCGGCCGCGGTCGGCGAGGTGCCGGCGATCGATCCCGACCAGGAGGCGTGGCTGCGCGGCCTCTTCGAGCGGCGCGGGATCGCGATGGCGGCGCTGAACCTGAAGCAGGCGTGGTTGATCCCGTCCGCCACGACGATCCCGAACCCGAACGGGACGGCACCGGGGTGGTGGGTCGATCGCCCGGACGGACGCGTCGCGGTCCTCCTGCCCGGGCCGCCGCGCGAGCTCCGCCCGATGTGGCGCGACTGGGTCCTGCCGCGACTCCGGGAGCGTGGCCTTGGCGATGGGCGCCTCGTCCGGACGCTGCGGACCTACGGGATCGGCGAGTCCCACGTGGCGGATCTCCTCGGCGAGGAGATGCTGAGGTCCGCGAACCCGGTCGTGGCGACCTACGCCCGCACGGACTGGCTCGACGTGCGGATGTCGGCGGTCGACGAGGTCGCCGCCGACGGACAGCCGACGAGGCCTGCCTCGGCCGTGCTCGCGACCGCCGAGGCGAAAGTCCGCGCGGCGCTCGTCGGTCACGTCCTGGCCGAGGGCGAGACGACCTGGGCCGACCTCGTCGCCGAGGCGACGGCGCATGCCGGCGTCCGGTTCGCGATCGTGGAGGCCGGCACGCACGGCGCGCTGGGAGCGCTGCTGGCCGACGTGCCCACGCTGGAGCGGGAGGTGGCCCACGGGCCGACGGTGGCCCGCGACGTCGCGACGTGGCCCGTCGAGGCCGAAGCCGTGGCGATCGCCCGCGATGCCGCGGTTGAGATCGGACTGGCCCTGGTGGCCGCCACCGACGGGACCCAGACCCTGCTCCGGGCCGCGGTGGCCGCCCCGGACGCGGGCTGGTCGCGCGTCATGGACCTGAGGCTGTTCCAGCACGGCGCCCACGGCCGGTTCCGGGCCGGTGTCGCCGCGGCCGCCTTCCTGGCGGAAGTCCTCGGCGAGGAGCGCTGACCGAATCGGCCCCAGATCGACGCCGGGAATCGCAACGCCCCCGGCCAGGGTGGGGGAGGCCGAGGGCGCTGCAAGATGGCGCATCGGGGAGGGGGGATCGACCGATGCGCCTTACCTTGAAGGATCGCGGTTGCCGCATGCCGCGCCGAAGGGCCGTTCGGCCCATCGTGAGGGGGCCGTTGGGACGGGCTGTCGTCGCGGGCAGCCACGTGTCGTGGGCCCGGTCGCGGGGCGGGGCGGGCGAACGCGTGTGCTAGGATTGCGAGGCCGTACCGTGCGGCAAGCTTCGCGTGGTCGACCCCCCTTCTCGAACAGACCGTGCGTTCTGCCTCCCAGTTCGGGAAGGATGTGGAGGTCACACGTGACCGCTGGCACCGTCAAGAAGGTCATCGCGGACCGCGGGTTCGGCTTCATCGTCGCCGAGGATGCGAAGGAGTACTTCTTCCATCGCGGCGGTCTCGAGGCGACGCTCGACTTCGACCGCCTGGTCGGCGGCGAGCGCGTCGAGTTCGAGATTGAGCAGAGCCCCAAGGGGCCGCGCGCCGTCAAGGTGCGCGCCGCCTGACCGTCGCCCGACGAGGCCGTTCGCTCCCATCGCGCGCGGCCTCGTCGCTCTCACCCGGTTCGCCGAATGGCAGGGAGTGACGTGGCAGAGGGAACCGTCCCGGATCGCGATGCGCTGGCGCGGCCGCCCTTGCGCCACTACAAGCGCCGCGAGCTGGCCACGGCCGACGGAGGCAGGCTTGTCCTCCGCACGGACGGCACGATCGACCTCCTGACGGTCGATGGGACGGTCGCGCAGTCCTGGCGGTCCGACGACGCCGAGTGGGGCACGTACGCGTTCCGCTTCGGCATCCGCGTCCAGGCCCGCACGATGGCGCCGCGGGGACCGGACACCGGCTCCGTGAAGCCGGGGTTCTGACCTCGAAAGCGCCACGTCGCGACGCGACGGCACGCCCAGCGTCGCAGACGGCCCAGGGCCCCGTCTGGTCTCCCGGCTGATCGATCGGGCCGGTGAGTGACATGCAGCCCTCGCAGAGGTGGTTCCCGTGAAATCGATACAGGCGCAGCTCAAGGAGCTGGCGCGGTCGGCCCCGTCACAGCGTATTGACCTGCGCGAACCGCTCCTCGCCCACGGCGCCGCCGTCGTCGCTCCGCTGGCGGACCTTGCCGCGACCGACCCGGAGCTGGGACCTTCCGTGACGGCGTGGCTCGAGGTCCTGGGCAAGCGGGACGAGGAGGCATTGACCCCGGTGGTCGCGGCACTCCGCACGCTCGCGACCAGCAGCGCCCAGGACGACACGCGTCGCCACGCGGTGGAAGCCCTCGCCCGCCTCGGCGTGCCCCTGTCGGCAGCCCGCGCCCGCCGCGCCGCGGCCGCAAAGGGCTGATCCCGAGGGCGAGCCCGACATCCGCGGCCGATCCTCCGGCCGCGATCTGGCCGAGGATCTCGCCCGCAGGGCCGCACCCGCGAGTCAGCGGCTCAGCGGGACCCCGGCCATCCGCTCGGCGACCGCGCCGCGCTGCACCTTTCGGGTGTGGGTCCGTGGGAAGTCCGGCTCCGGGAACGGCGCCCGGCCCGCGATCCGCTGGTGGTCGGCCAGCCGATGGTTAGCCGCGCGCACGGCGGCCGTCAGCGCGGAAGCCTCGTCCGCGGGCGGCACGCTGAAGGCGGCATCCTGGAGATAGGCGAACGCGATGCGGCCCGGCTCGGCCTCGTAGACGACGGGTTCAACCAGGCCCTCGGCGACCAGGGCGGCCTCCACGTCCTCCGGATGCACGTTCATCCCGTTGGGCAGCGCGATCAACGAGCGCGTCCGCCCGACCAGGCGCAGGGCTCCCGAGGCGTCCACTTCCCCGATGTCGCCCGTCCGGTACCAGCCGTCGGGCGTGAAGGCCGCGGCGGTCGCGACCGGGTCCTGCCAGTAGCCCGGGAATACCGACGGCCCCCGGACGACGACCTCGCCGTCGGGCTCGATCCGAATCGCCAGCGGCGGAAGAACCCAGCCGACGCGGCCGGCCGGCGTGCGCCCGGGGAAGTTGGTCGAGACGAGGCCCGCCTCGGTCGAACCGTACCCCTGGACCACCGCGACGCCGAGCGCCTCCCAGTTGCGTTGGAGGGCGGGCGACAGGTGCGCGGCCGACGAGAGCACCAGGCGCAGCTCGCCGCCGAGCGCAGCGTGAACCTTCTTGAACAAGCGGCGCCGCAGCCCCACGGGCAGGTGTGGAGCGACGCGCAGGGCACGCCGGAACGTCGCTCCACTGCCGGCCCGTTCCGCCTCGCGACGGATCGCTCCGAACAGGAACTCCAGGACCTGCGGCACCACCACGAGCGCCGTCGCCCGATGACCCCGGATCGCCGCCGCGATCACGTCCGGGCGGAGCGTGGTGATGTACTCCGTCTCGGCGCCCGCCGCGACCGCGTAGATCAGTCCGGCGACCTGCTCCATGATGTGCGAGAGCGGCAGGATCGAGACAAAGCGGTTGTTCCCCGGCGGGATTGCCGCGAGGCAGCGTTCCGTCGACGCCAGGAGCATCGCCTGGGTGACGGTGACGCCCTTCGGGTTGCCGGTCGAGCCGGACGTGCAGAGGATCTCGATCGGCTCGTCGGGGCCTGCCGGCGCGCGGGACGCGAGGGCCGCGACAGCCTCCGGCTCGGCCGGATCCACGAGGCCGTCGAGGTCCAGGACCGGCAGGTCGGCGAGCCGCGGGCTCGTCATCGGCTCCAGGGTGGCCCCGGCGCCCAGCAGGATCGCCGACGGCTCCGTGAGCGCCGCGATCCGCCCGACCGTGGCGGGCCCCATCCGCGCGTCGAGGGGGACCAGGATCACGTTCGCCCGCGCGGCCGCGAAGAGCGCGGCCGCGAAGCCAGGCCCCGGCGCCCCCTGGACCAGCACCCGCGCGCCCGGCCCAAGCGCCCCGGCGAGCCGCGCGGCGGCGTTCTCAACGGCCACCCCGAACGCCTGGAACGTCAGCGACTGCTCGCGTCCGGTCGCACCGCGCACACCGAGGAACGGGGCCGACCCCGCCGCGGCGATCGCGCGCTCCAGCAGCTCGGGCAGCGTTGCCGGAAGGGTGGGCGCGGCGATTGATGCAGTCACTGGACGACGGACCTCCCATGGAGCGATTGCCGGGCCGGCCAGGCGGCGGGATCTGTGCGGACGAGAGAACTATCCCCGGGCCGGCAGGCCGTGAGTATAGGCCTGCGGCGGTTGCCATCGATCGAGATCGAGCTGCCCTCCGGATGCCGGATCGCGTGCCACCTGGCGATCGC
>JAZDPM010000194.1:0-4547 GCA_043797725.1 Chloroflexota bacterium | reverse complement strand
CGGGAGCCGGGATCCCGGCCCTGCGCGTGGTCCGCGAGGCCGCGCCGGAGGAGCTCGCGTCCTGGGACGGCCGCGTGGTGGACGTGCCGGGCGGCGACGTGCAGCAGTCGCTGGCCTGGGGGCTCCATCGAGAGCGGATGGGAGCCGAGCCCCACCGCCTCGTCCTCGATGATGGCTCGGTCGCGCTCGTCCTGGGCCGGCGCCGGCGCCTCCTCGGCGGCGGACGCGCCTACGTGCCGCGCGGCCCCGTGGCCGCGGGAGCCGGGCCGGAGGTGGTGGCCGGCCGGCTCGCGGCGATCGCCTCGTGGGCCCGCGACGCCGGGTTCGACGTCGTCGTGGCGGACCCCGAGGTGCCGGCCGCCACGGGCTTCCCCGCGATCCTCGCCGGCCTCGGCTTCCACCAGGTGGAGGAGATCGTCCCGTCGCGCCACCGGCTCGGCGTCCCGATCCCATCGGGCGCCGACGAGGCGACGCTCCTCGCGGGGATCGCCCCCAAGACCCGCCAGCAGCTTCTCGCGGCCGAGCGCAGGGGATTGCGCATCCACCGCTACGACCGTCTCGCGGGCAGCGACCAGGGCCCGGGCCTCGAGGCGCCGTCCCCCGACCGACTCCCCGACGCCGCCGCGGGGGCGTTCTCCCGCTTCCACGGCCTTTTGGTGGCGGCCGGCGAGCGGCGCGGCTTCAGCGTCGGCAGCCGGCCCGCGGCCCTGGCCTGGTGGCGCGCCGCCCTCGAGGCAGGGCATCTCCTGTTTCTCGAGGCGCGGGGTCCGGAGGATGAGCTCGTCGGCGCCGCGGTCTTCTACCGCCACGGCGGCCGCCTCACCTACGGCCACTCCGCCGACGTCCCCGGCCTCCGTCCCGCCCATCCGGGCACGATGGGCCTGATCCTCTGGCGAGCCCTCCAGCTGGCCGCCCGCGAAGGCCGCGCCGAGCTGGACCTCGGCGGGGTCGACGTCCGCGGGGCGCGCCGCGAGCCGCTCCCCGGTGAGCCGACGTTCGGGCTGCTCAAGTTCAAGCAGTCGTTCGGCGGACAATGGATCCAGCTCGCCGGGGCACACGAGCGGGTCCTGCAGGGACGCCGGCATGCCCTCGCCGCCGGGGCGCAACGGGCTGCCCGGGCGGCACGGGCCGTGCCGGCCGCCGCCCGACGAACGACCGGGCGGTCGAAGGGACCGGCGGCGTGACGGAGCGGGGCTCGGAGCTGGACGACGCCGCGCTGATCACGGCGCTGGCGGGCGCGGAGCCGACGGCCCCCCGCCCGCTCGGTGGGCTTCTGGAGCGCCTGGCCGCCGCCGGACAGATCCGGGGCGCGGTCGAGCCCGGCGCGCGCGACCGCGCCGTCCGCGGGATCGCCTACGACTCGCGGCGGGTCGGTCCCGGCAGCGTCTTCGTCGCGGTCCCCGGCGCCCACGCCGACGGCCACGCGTTCGTGGGCCAGGCCGTCGCACGCGGCGCGGTGGCCGTCGTGGTCGAGCGTCCCGCCGGCGACGCGGGAACGGCAACCCAGGTGGTCGTGGACCGGAGCCAGCTCGCCCTCGCGGTGGTGGCCGCCTGGTGGTACGACGACCCGGGACGCCGGCTCGGTGTCATCGGCGTGACCGGCACGGACGGTAAGACGACGACGGCGGCCATGGCCGTCGCGGCGCTCGAGGCGGCCGGGGTGCGGACCGGGCTCGTCAGCACGGCCGAGCAGAAGATCGGCCCGCACCGTGCCGCCACGCTGGCCCACGTCACGACGCCCGAGGCGCCCGAGCTGCAGCGCGCCCTCCGGGCCATGGTGCGGGCCGGCGACGCGGCGGCCGTCGTCGAGTCGACCTCGCACGGCCTGGCGCTGCAGCGAGTGGGGGAGATCCCCTACGACGTCGCGGTCCTCACCAACCTGACCCACGAGCACCTGGAGTTCCACGGGACCTTCGCCGCCTACCGCGCCGCGAAGCGCTCGCTGTTCGAGCGGCTCGCCGGCGGCGTCGGGCTGCCTTCGAAGCCGTCGTCGCTCCCGGGCGGCCGGCCCTGGCCCCAGGGAGGCATCGTGAACATCGACGACCCCAGCGCGGACGTCTTCGTCGCGGCCACCCGCGCCGCCGGCGCCACCGTGCTGACGTATGGGGCCGGCAGCGGTGCCGACGTGCGTGTGACCGCGGTGGACGAGACGCCCGACGGGATCCGGGCCCGGGTGAGCACGCCGCGCGGCGCCGCCGTCGTGACGCTCCCGCTCGTGGGCCGCTTCAACATCCACAACGCGCTCGCCGTCGTCGCCCTCGGCGAGCTGCTCGGCCTCGATCCGGAGGCGGTCCGGGGCGGGCTCGCCGGCTTCCCGGGAGTCCGGGGGCGGATGGAGCGCGTCGACCGCGGGCAGCCGTTCCTGGTCGTCGTGGACTACGCCCACACGCCGGCCTCGCTGGCCACCGCGCTCGACGCCCTCGCCCCGCTCGTGGGCCCGGGGGCCGGGCTCATCGCGGTCTTCGGGTCGGCCGGCGAGCGCGACGTGGCGAAGCGGGCGATCCAGGGCCGCGTGGCCGGCGAGCGCTGCCGCCTGGTGGTTGCTACCGACGAGGATCCCCGGGGCGAGGATCCCGCCGCGATCCTGGAGCAGATCGCGCGGGGAGCCGAGGCTGCCGGCCGGCGGCGCGGTGAGGACCTCTTCCTGGTCGCCGACCGCGAGACCGCGATCCGGGCCGCGTTCGCGCGAGCTCGTCCGGGCGACGTCGTGCTCCTGGCCGGCAAGGGTCATGAGCGAGGGATCCTGTACGCCGACCGCGCGCGGGCATGGGACGCGCGAGCGGTCGCCGAACGGCTCCTCGCGGAGCGCGGCTTCGGGGAGGAGAGCGGCCCGGAGCCGCCCTGACCGGCGGGCGGGGCAGCTTGGCCCCGCGAGGCCCCGTGGCCGAGCGTGGCGGCCCTGCTATTCTCGCCCGACCGATGTCCCTCGAGCAGCTCCCCGCCGCCGCTCCCTCGTCGGCCGAACCGCCGGCGGTGAAGCGCCGGCGCGCCCCTGCCGGCCGCCGCGGGCGCGCTGACGACCGCCCCCTCCCCGTCCTGCGACGCGATCTCCTGGACGCGGTGAGCGTGCACTCCCCGGGCGCCGACCGCGAGGTCGTCGCGCGCGCCTTCGACTTTGCGGTCGTGGCCCACGAGGGCCAGTTGCGCGCCACCGGCGAGCCCTACGTCACGCATCCGATCGCGGCGACCCGCACGCTCGCGGAGCTCGGCCTCGACACGTCCGCCCTCGCTGCGGCCCTGCTGCACGACGTGCCCGAGGACACGGAGTACAGCCTCTCGGACCTCGAGGAGCGTTTCGGCCCCGAAGTGGCCCAGCTTGTCGACGGGGTGACGAAGCTCTCCAGGTTCTCCACCCACTCGCACGAGGAGCGCCAGGCCGAGAACATCCGGAAGATGCTCCTGGCGATGGCCCAGGACATCCGGGTCGTGCTCATCAAGCTCGCCGACCGGCTCCACAACATGCGGACGCTGGGCGGGCTGCCGGTGGAGAAGCAGCAGCGGATCGCGCGCCAGACGATGGAGATCTACGCGCCGCTCGCGGAGCGGCTGGGGATCTGGCAGGTGAAGTGGGAGCTCGAGGACCTCTCGTTCAAGGCGCTTGACCCCGAGCGCTACCGCGAGCTCGCCGCCAACCTCGACACGCGGCGCCACCACCGCGAGACCTACGTCGACCGGGCGATCGCGATCCTGACGCCGGAGCTCGAGAAGGCCGGCATCGTTCCCGACCTCAACGGCCGCCCCAAGCACCTGTACAGCATCTGGAAGAAGATGCAGCGCAAGGCGGCGGCCTTCGGCGAGATCTACGACGTCTACGCGATCCGTCTCCTCGTCGACGAGGTGCGCGACTGCTACGCCGCGCTCGGCGTCGTGCACAGCCTCTGGAAGCCGATCCCCGGCCAGTTCGACGACTACATCGCGGTCCCCAAGCCGAATGGCTACCAGAGCCTCCACACCGCCGTGATCGCCCTCGACGGCAAGCCCCTCGAGATCCAGATCCGGACCCACGCGATGCACGCCGTGAGCGAGGTGGGGATCGCGGCCCACTGGCGCTACAAGGAGGGGTCGCGCGCCGAGCGCGAATACGACGCGAAGCTCGCCTGGCTTCGCCAGCTGATGGACTGGCAGCGCGAGGTCTCCGACGCGCAGGAGTTCGTCGAGGGGATCAAGCTCGACATCTTCCAGGACCAAGTCTTCGTCTTCACCCCGAAGGGCGACATCAAGGACCTGCCCTCCGGGGCGACGCCGCTCGACTTCGCCTACCGGATCCACACCGACGTCGGGCATCGGACGATCGGGTCGAAGGTCAACAACCGCCTCGTCCCGCTCGACTACCGGCTGCGGAACGGCGACATCGTGGAGATCGTGACGACGAAGGCCGAGCACGGCCCGTCGCGCGACTGGATGGCGATCGTCCGGACCTCGCACGCCCGCGAGAAGATCCGCCAGTGGTTCAAGAGGAAGGACCGCGACGAGAACATCATCCACGGCAAGGAGGCCCTCGAGCGCGAGCTCAAGCGGCTGGCCCGGACGACGCCCGCCGCGATCGG
>JAZDPM010000182.1:0-3252 GCA_043797725.1 Chloroflexota bacterium | reverse complement strand
GCCCACGAGGAGATCCTCGTGGCGTACGATCGGGCCCGCCTCGACGCGCGCATGGACCCGCTCACGGGCCTCGGAAACCACCGGGCGTTCCAGGAGGAGCTGACCCGCCAGGTGGCGGACGCCGTCCGCGGCGGCCACCTGCTGTCGCTGGCGATCCTGGACCTCGACGACCTGAAGCGGCTCAACGACACCGACGGCCACGCCGCGGGGGACCAGCTGCTGGCCACCGTCGGCCGGCTGATCCGGGCCACGAACCGGGCCTCCGATCGCTCGTTCCGGATCGGCGGGGATGAGTTCGCGCTGCTGCTGCCGGCCACGGACGCCGAGACAGCCTACGGGGTGGTCCGGCGGCTGCTCGCCAGCGCGACCGGTGGCCACCCGGTCCTGCGCGGCATCCAGCGGTTCTCGTTCTCGGCGGGCATCTCCACCTGCCCCAGCCCGTCCGCCGACGGCATTCGCCTGACCCGCCATGCCGACGCCGCCCTGTACTGGGCGAAGCGCCACGGGCGGACCGACATCCAGATCTTCGATCCTGCTCGCCATGGAGCCGTCGACGACGAGCGCTCCACCGAGGAGCTGGCCGAGGCCGTGGCCGTCGTCGCTGCCCGGCGCGCGCTCCGACCCGTCTACCAGCCGATCATCTCGCTCGAGACGGGGTGCCCGATCGGTTACGAGGGACTTGTCAGGCCCGCGGAAGACTCTGGGTTCCCGAACGCCGAGAGCCTGTTCGCGGCGGCCGAGATCGCGGACCGGATCGTGGGGCTGGACATGGCCGCCATCGAGACCATCGTGGCCCACGTCGGTCGGATCCCACCCGGGCAGTACCTCAGCCTCAACCTGTCGCCGCGGACGCTCGAGACGGAGCAGTTCCACGTGGGCGAGCTGATCGGGATCCTGCGGCGCCATGGGCTGGAGCCGGACCAGGTGGTCGTCGAGCTCACGGAGCGTGAGGCGATCGAGGACCTCTCGCGCCTCAAGGCCAACCTGGAACGGGTGCGCGCGGCCGGGATCCGGATCGCCGCCGACGACGTCGGGGCCGGAAACGCCGGGCTGCGGATGCTGAGCGAGATTGCGTTCGACATCGTCAAGATCGACCTCTCGCTCGTCCAGCGAGGCGTGCTCCAGGAGTCATCCCTGGCGGTCCTCCGGGGGCTCCGCGAGATGGCCCGCCGGTCGGGCGCCACCGTCGTCGCGGAAGGCGTGGAGACACCGGAGCAGCTCGTCGCCCTCCGGCGTCTCGGCATCACCGCCGCCCAGGGCTACCTGCTGGGCCGCCCGGGCAATCACCCCGACGCCGGGTCGGTCGACCTCGACCTCATCGCGTCGATGTCTAACCTAGACGCGGCCGACATCGCATCCTGAGCGGGCGCTCTTCGGGCGCCCGGCGGACCATCGCCCGCGCCGGCGATCCGGCGCTCAGCGCATCGTGAGGGCCATCACCGCCTTCTGGGCGTGCAGCCGGTTCTCGGCCTCGTCGTAGACGACCGATTGCGGGCCGTCGATGACAGCGTCCGCGACCTCGACGTTCCGGTCCGCCGGGAGCGGGTGCATGTAGATCGAATCGTCGGCGGCGAGCGCCATGCGCCGTTCGTCGGTGATCCAGTCCGTGTACTTCACGCCGATCGCGGCACCCTCTTCATCGCTCCTGGCGACGAGGAGCGGGCCCCAGCTCTTGGCGTAGATGACGTCGGATCCCACAAAGCCGGCATCGAAGTCGTCCAGCAGCTCGAGGCTGCCGCCCGACGTGCGGGCGTTCTCGGCTGCCTGGTCGACGTATTCCTGCGGGAGCTTGTACTCGGGCGGATGAACGAGGCGAACGTTCATCCCGAAGCGCGTGGCCGCCAGGGTCAGGTCGAGCGGCACGGAGAGCGGCTTCTGGTAGCTGGCCGCGTAGGCCCAGCTGACCGTGATCGTCTTCCCGCGCAGGTCGCCCTTCTTCTCCTTCATCGTGAGCAGGTCCGCGAGGATCTGGTGCGGGTGGAAGAGGTCACACTGCATGTTGAGGACGGGGACACGGCTGGCGGCCGCCACGGCACGCTGGTACGTGTTGCCCTCGCCCCAGGTGACGTGGCGGATGGCGATCCCGTCGTTGTAGCGGCCCAGGATCTCCCCGATCTCCTTCGGCGTGTCGCCGTGGGCGATCTGGGTGGTCCGGCTCTCGATGAACTGGGCGTGGCCGCCCAGCTGGGCCATGCCGGCCTCGAACGACGCGCGCGTGCGCGTGCTCGAGAAGAAGAACAGCATGGCCAGGACCTTGTCGTTGAGGAGCGGATGCGGAATCCCGAGCGCTCGCTCCATCTTGAGGCGGGCAGCCACCTCGAGGACGGAGTCGATCTCCTCCTTCGTCCACTCCTGGAGGCTGATGAGGTCCCGACCGCGAAGGCCTGTCTGCATGGCGACCCCCTACTCCGCCGCGCCGAGGACGAGGGAGAGGAGCGACATCCGCAGGCAGACGCCGTTGAAGGCCTCGACCCAGTAGCGCTGGTGGCGGGTGGCGTCGACGTCCTCGGGCAGCTCGTCCATGCGCGGAAGCGAATGGAGGATGATCGACGATCGCTTGGCCTTCTCGCGCAGGAGCTGTCGCGTGACGACGTACTCCGGCGGCGTCAGGCCGGTCTCGCCGGACCGCTCGACGCGCGAGGCCGTGTAGTCGGCCTGGACGACCGGCTCCATGTAGATGACGTCGGCCTCGCCGATGACGTCGCGGACGTCGCCGGCCTCGCGATAGGCCACGTTCAGCTGGTCGAGCTCGGCCTTGAACTCGGGCAGGAGCGACATGTCCGGCGGCCCGACGACGATCGCCTCGGCGTCGAACTGCGACAGGGCGTACAGGATCGAGTGCATCGTCCGCATCCGCATGTCGCCGACGAGGAGGTAGGTCAGCCCGTCGAGGCTCCCCATCTCGTGCTTGACCGTGTACAGATCGGTCAGGACCTGGGTCGGGTGCTCGCCCCAGCCGTCGCCACAGTTGATGACCGGGACGGACGCCCACCTCGCCGCCTCGGCCGGCGCGCCCTGGAGGAAATGCCGGATGGCGATCACGTCGGCGTAGTACTCCAGCATGTGGAACGTGTCCTTGATCGACTCCTGGTAGAAGTCGCCGGCGCGGGTCATCTTCGAATCGGAGAAGCCGAGGACGTGCCCGCCCAGGCGGTGCATGGCGGCTTCGGTGGAGAGCCGGGTCCGGGTGCTCGGCTGGTAGAAGGCGGTCAGGAGCGACTTGCCCTTCAGCAGGTCCGTGTTCCGGCGGTC
>JAZDPM010000096.1:0-2032 GCA_043797725.1 Chloroflexota bacterium | reverse complement strand
CGGTCTTCCTGGCCCTGGAGGACGAGACAGGGATGGTGAACGTCACGCTCTGGCCGGACGCCTGGGCCCGCCTGCGCAGGGTGGTGCGGCGGAACGCGCTCCTCGTCATCGATGGGATCCTGCAGCGCGAGTCGAACGTCGTGAACATCGTCGCCCGGGATGTCCGCCCGCTCGTGGACGAAGCCCGCCGGGTCGGTGGCCCAGACCGGCCGGATGGCGTTCGGCAGCTCGGCCAGGCCGGGATGCGGCGATCCGGGTAACCGCCGGAAAGGAGCGCCGGCGGGCCGGGCGTCAGCGTCGGCGGGCGGCCTGCTGCTGGCGGGACGACATGCTGAGGAAGCGCCGGTAGAAGCCGGCAAAGGCGCCGACCCCGATCCCGAAGACGGGCGCGCTGACGAGCACGTTCTGGGCGTAGGCCAGCTTCTGCTCGGTCGACACCACGTAGGTGAACCCGAGTGGGGTCATGAGCACGTCCGTGTTGGCCGTCACGACCAGGACGTAGGCGAGGCCGGCCGCGAGGCCCGCGAGGCCGCCCATCAGCCAGGCCCCGCGGGGCGCGAGCATGCCCGCGAGGAAGGCGATGATCATCGGCGGCGGCTGGAGGATCACGTTGCCGGTCAGCACGACGAGCTGGTTGGCCGCGGTGGCCGGGATCAGCATCGCCGCCGTGGTCACGACGATGACCAGGCCCGGGAGCAGAGCCGCCTTCGAGCGGAGGAGCACCGACGGAAGGGCTCGGAGGTCGCCCCGGATGTCGGCCGGCCCCGCGGCCGATCGCATCGATCCGAGAAAGCTCTTGCGCGGAGGGGGCGGCGCGCCCGGCGCCAGTCCCGACGGACGCCGATCGCGCTTTTCGCGCGGAAGCGCAGCGACCGGGACGACGGGCGCCTCGACGGCCGCGTCGAGATCGGGGGCCTCCATGGCCGCGGCGCGGTAGCGATGACGGGCGTCGGCACGCCCGGTCCTCTTGGCGCGGGCCACGGATCCTCCTCGGGTGATGCGCTGGCAGGATGCAGCCCCGACCGGAGCCCGGCGGTGGCGCGGGACGAATGCTACCGCGGCAGGCCGGCAAGCGCCGGGCATGGCGCCGGGCCGCCACGCAGCCGATGAGTCCGGGATGAGTGGCGGGTGAGTGGCCCGTGGTACATACCGGGGGTCACGCCCCGCCGGCCAGGCCCGCCCGGAGGTCGTCCATGCGCGCGCCACGGAGCGCCGTCACCGGCGCTCTCGTCGTCCTGCTCGGGGTCGCGGCGATCAGCCGAGGCTCTCCGCCCGATCCTGCCACTGCGCTCCCGATGAGCGCTGCGGCCGCAGTCGGGTGGCCCGCCTCCGGCGGCCTCCTCGTCGCGGAGGTCGTGACCGGCGGCGCGTCCGCCTCCGACGAGTACGTCGAGGTCACGAACGCGGGGCCGGTTCCCGTCGATCTTGCGGGGCACGAGATCGTCTACGTGAGCGCATCGGGGGCCACGATCACCCGGAAGGCCGCCTGGGCCGGGTCGCTCGTCGTCGATCCGGGCCGCCACCTGCTGATCGCCAACAG
This sequence comes from Chloroflexota bacterium, assembly GCA_043797725.1. Lineage (GTDB taxonomy): Bacteria > Chloroflexota > Limnocylindria > Limnocylindrales > CSP1-4 > CTSoil-043. The sequence goes on along the minus strand of JAZDPM010000096.1, from coordinate 492 downwards.
CCTCGGGCTGCACGTGTCCGTCGCGGATGCCACCTACAGCGGTGGCCTGGCGGCCACGGGCGGCGCGGTCGTCCTGCGCCAGATCGGCGGCCCGGTCGTGGACGCCGTCGGATGGGGCGATGCGACCAGCACCTTCGTCGAGGGAGACGTCGCGCCCCCGCCCCCGGCCGGCAGCTCGATTGAGCGCCGCCCCGGCGGCCCTGACGGCAACACCCTCGATTCGAATGACAACGCGGCAGACTGGGTAGTTCTCGCGCAGCCGGTCCCGCAGCCGCTCGCCGCACCGCCGGTTCCGGGACCCACCCCGTCGCCCACCCCGACCCCCACGCCCACCCCGACGCCCACCCCCACGCCCACGCCCACCCCGACCCCCCCGCCCACGCCGACGCCCTCGCCCCCGCCCACGCCCTCGCCCTCGCCCTCGCCCTCGCCCACGCCGACCCCCACCCCGGGACTCGTTCTCACGGTGGCTGCCGCGCGGGCAGCTACCAA
>JAZDPM010000069.1:0-4351 GCA_043797725.1 Chloroflexota bacterium | reverse complement strand
CGGCCTCGGCGACCAGGAGCGCGCGGCCCGCGTCGGCGCCGGGGAGGGGGCGGGCGAACAGGAACCCCTGCCCCCGATCGCAGCCCAGGTCACGCAGCTCGGTTAGCTGGTCCTCGCGCTCGATCCCCTCCGCGATCACGGCGATCCCGAGAGCCTGGGCAAGGCCGATGACCGCGCGGACGATCGCGAGATTGGCCGGCGAGTCGTGGAGGCCGGCCACGAACGAGCGGTCGATCTTGATGACGTCCAGCGGGAGCTGAGACAGGTAGGCGAGCGAGGAGTAGCCGGTCCCGAAGTCGTCGAGCGCCACCCGCACGCCGAGCTTGTGCAACGCCCCCAGGGTCACGCCCGTCGCCTCGGCGTCGCTCATCGCGAGGGACTCGGTGATCTCGAGCTCCAGCGTTGCCGGCGGCAGGCCGGTTTCCGCGAGCACGGCCGCGATGCGAGCCACGAGGTCCGGGCGGGCAAACTGGCGGGCGGAAAGGTTGACGCTGACCACGAGGCCCGCGAGGCCGGGGTCCAGGCGCTGCCAGACCCGGGCCTGCCGGCAGGCCTCGGCCAGGACGACGTCGTCGATGGCGAGAATGAGCCCGGTCTCCTCCGCGAGGGGGATGAACGCCAGTGGCTGCAGGAGGCCGCGGGTGGGGTGCTCCCAGCGGACCAGGGCCTCGTGACCCAGCGTCCGCCCGGTGCGCAGGTCGACGAGCGGCTGGTAATGGACGCGCAGCTCGTCACGCTCGATGGCCAGCCGCAGATCCAGCTCCAGCTCCTGGCGGTCCATCGAAGAGGCGCTCATCCGGGGGTGGAAGAGGGCCACTCGGTCGTTCGCGTCGGCCTTGGCCCGGTAGAGGGCGATCTCGGCCTCGCGCAGGAGATCGGAGGCGCTCTGGGTACCCGCCCGCGACATGGCGACGCCAACGCTCGCCGCGACGTGCGTGCCCCGACCTTGCACGTAGAAGGGCGGCGCCAGCGCCTCCACCATGCGACGCGCGAGCGCTTCGGCCGCGGCCTCGCCGCCGAGGCCGTCGACGAGGACGGCGAACTCGTCGCCGCCGAGCCGGGCCAGCGTGTCCGCCGGCCGCAGCGCGTCGGCGAAACGACGGCCGACAGCGGCCAGCAGCTGGTCGCCGTCGGCGTGGCCCAGGCTCTCGTTGATCACCTTGAAGCGATCCAGGTCGAAGAGGAGGACGGCGCGCGGGGTTGCCTCGTCCGGGGGCGCCCCGCCCAGGGCGTGGGTGACGCGGTCCATGAAGAAGGACCGGTTCGGGAGCCCGGTCAGGGTGTCGTAGGAGGACTGGCGCGCCAGGTGCTCCTGGATTGCGCGGCGCTCCCGGATGTCGCGAATCGCCGTCGCCCGGGCGGGGACGTCGTCCGGATGGGGGATCGTCCGGCCGATCAGCTCGACTGCGGCCTCGGTACCGTTCGCGAGGAGGGCGGCCGTCTCGTAGGGGACCTCGTTGTCGACGGCGAGTTGGGACTCGAGCGCGGCCCGCGCGGACTCCGCGAAGAGGTCCACCACCAACGACCCCAGCACCTCGTCGGGGGTGCGCCCGAAGAGCTCGGCGAAGGCGCTGTTGACCTCCAGGATCCGGCCATCGCGGTGGATCACCAGCGCCTCGAACGAGGCGTCGGCGAGACGTCTCAACCGCTCGGTGCTCGCCCGCAGCTCGTCCTCCGACCGCACCCGCGCGGCCAGCTCCACGCGGGCCGCGGCGTGGAGGCGCGCGTTCTCCATGGCCACGGAGGCCAGCTGGGCGAAGCGGCTGAGGCCGGCAACATCCGTCTCGTCGAAGACGCGCCCCGAGTCGCCGGCGGCGAGGCCGATCACGCCGATGACTTCGGAGCCCGCCGTGAGCGGGACCCCGACGACGGAGCCCACGCGGCCGAGCCCGTCGGGCCCCGTGAGGCGACCGTCCCAGGCCTCGTAGTCCTCGACGAGCATCGCCTGCCCGGAGTCCCAGACCTGGCCGCCGAGTCCCTGGCCGCGGGTGATCTCCCAGGCATCCAGCCCGCTGAAGAGGCCGAGGCCGACGACGATGCGCAGAACGTCGGCCTCCCGGTCGACGAGGCGGAGGTAGCCATTGGGGGTTCCGGCGAGCGCTGCCGCGCGATTGACGATCGTCTCCAGCAACTCGTTCGGGTCATGGCGGCCCATGAGCGCCGAGGTCGTCTCGTGGATGGCGGCCAGGTACTCCGCGCCGCGTCCCGCCGCGCCGCCGCCGGTTGCCGAGCGCGCCTTGCGTCGGGCCGCCTTCTCCAGGTAGAGCTCGGCGTCGGCGAGCATGACCAGCTCGTCCTTCGACATTCCGTCGGCCGGGCAGGCGGCGACCCCGATGCTCACCGTGACGCGCGGTCCGTCCTCGCGCGATCCGATCTCGTCCACGGCCGCGGCCAGGCGGTCGGCGACCACCCGGGCCTCCGCCCGGGGGACGTCCGGGAGGAGGACGGCAAACTCGTCGCCGCCGTACCGGAAGACCCGGTCCACGGCGCGGACGTGGGCCGGCAGCGCGTCGGCGATCCGGCGCAGGAGGCTGTCGCCGGCGGGGTGCCCGCGGCCGTCGTTGTAGCTCTTGAAGCCGTCGAGGTCGAGCATGAGCAGGGCGAAGGCCGCAGGACCGCGGTCGGAGCCATCCCCCAGGAGCTCGTCGAGATCGGCCTGGAAGGCGCCGTGGTTGCGGAGGCCGGTCAGGGCGTCGCGCTCGGCCCGCAGCGCCGCCGCGCGGAGCGCCTCGGCCGTCTGGAGGGCGATCGAGGCCTGGCCGGCGAAGAGCTTGACGACCTCGAACTCGTCCGCCGAGAAGCGGGCCTCGGCCTCGCCCATCCTGCCCACGTTCAGGGTGCCGATCACGTCGCCGCCGACACGGAGGGGGACCACGATCAGCGACTCGGCCTCCATGGGCGTTCCCGGGATGTTGACCGCGCGCGGGTCCAGGTGCGCGTCGTTGGCGAGGAGCGGCTCCCCGTTCTCGGTGGCCCAGCCCGTGAGCCCCATGCCGGTTGGGATCTCCTCGGCGAGGATCACCTCGGCGTAGCGATCGCGGGCCAGGACGGCGGTCCGGACGCCGCGCTCGCGGTCGATCCGGTAGATCGTGAGGTTGTCGTAGCGGACGACGCTCCGCAGGGCGTCGGCGATCCGGTCCAGGACCAGCGAGGGGTCACCCGCGCCAAGGAGCGTCTCGTTCACCTCCAGCAAGGCGCGCTGGCTGGCAAGGCGACGGTGCAGCTCCTGCTGCTGTCCGTTGAGCCGGCTGATGTTCTCGGCGTTCACGAGGGCCTGGGTGGCGAAGCCGGCGAAGATCCGGAGGGTGGCGAGGTCGTCCTCGACGTATCGGTCGGCGCCCTTCTTGCTCACCACGACGACGCCGCGAACCACGTCCTCGAAGGTCATCGGTGCCACGAGCATGGACTCGGGCTCCTCGTCGGGGCCCACGGTGAGCCGGCGCGAGTCCATCCGGGCGTCGGCGACGCGGACGGCCGTGTTGTTGGCGGCGACCCACCCGGTGAGGCCCATGCCGATCGGGACGCGCAGGACCTCGGCGGACGGATCGGGGACGCCGAGAAACGTCCCCCCGAAGGCGATGGGCTCGCACATGCCGGCGGCGTGGTCGACGCGGTAGACGCGGGCGGTGTCGGACGCGAAGAGCCCCCGGATCTCGGCGACGATCGCCTCGCCGATCTCCGTCTGGTCGTGGAGGCTGTTGAGGCGGGCGGCAAGGTCCTGGATCGCGTCGAGGCGAGCGGCGAAGTCGCGGACGCTCGCGTAGAGCCGCGCGTTCTGGAGGGCCATCGCCACCTGGTCGGCGAAGCTCGCCACGAGGCCGAGCTCGGCGGCCGACCAGTCGTGCGGGCGAGTGTGGTGAAGGCCGAGGAGGCCGAGTGGCTCGTCGAGGTACGCCACCGGGACGAGGCAGATCGTCCGCAGCCCCTCCTCGTCGTAGCCGGCGGCGAGCTCAGCCGGCGTGTCGCCGCTCCACGGATGTTCGAGGATGATCGTCCGGCGGTTCGCCACCGCGCGCCAGCCGGCGGCCGTGCTCCCGCGCTCGATCTCGGTGACCACGGCCAGGAACGCGGACCCGAGGCCGCGGTGCGCGGCGAGCCGGAAGGGGTGTTCGCCATCCTCCACGGTCCAGAGGCCGGCCTTGTCCGCCCCGAACAGGGCAACCGACTGGTCGAGGACGTCGTCGAAGATCCGGTCAAGATCGCGGTGGCGGCCGGACACGGGGCGGTGCGTGGCGACCGGGCGCGCCCCGACCTCGGCGGGGCGCGCGCCCACCTCGACCGGGTGCGAGCTCACCTCGGCTGCGCCGTCTGGCCTGCCGGGTCCGGGCAAGGCGACCGCCATCGTGCTCCC